>JAPLZQ010000127.1 GCA_026394965.1 Candidatus Woesearchaeota archaeon | reverse complement strand
TATATGAACTGTCCGTCTGATTGCATTCAGAAGATTAATGAAACAACTCCAAACCCATCAGCATTGGGGTGCGGCAACAGCATCTGCGACAATACTGAATCATATCTTAACTGCCCGGATGACTGCCCTTCAGGAGGCAGGGATTTATACTGCGATTCAAAATCAGACGGAAGATGCGACCCTGACTGCGCAAAATCAGAAGATCCTGACTGCCGGGCAGGAGCAAAATCCTCTTTACAGAAAAGCGCAGAGGACAACACAGCAAAATTCATTATTGCTGCAATTTTTGGGGTTCTTTCGCTGTTTTTCATAATCTTCATCATAATAAAAATAACATCTTCAAGAAAAAATTAGCCAGAAAAATGAAATTAATCGGAATTTACGGAAAAAAGGGGCAGGACATAACAGTCAAGGCGCTGTTTGCGATATTCATAGTGATATTTGTAATGTTTGTGATTTTCAGCGTAATAAGAAGCAGGGGAAGCGTTTTATCCCAGAAAGCCCAGTCAGAGTATTACACCCTGACAGACAGCTTCCTTCATTCTCTTATCGGAAGCTCCTGCATCTCAGTTGGCGACTATGACCCAAAAGGCAGGCAGATTGCAACAGAGGCATTCCTTGACGAGGGAAAACTCAATCTGCACAACAGGGAAAACCAGGAGATTCCCTGCGCTGAAAGCTATGATTTCATGTATTCTCTTACTGTTGTGGACAGCATAAACGGGAAAAAATGGGTGCTCGGGATGAAGGATGAACCTCTCTTTTCTGAAAGGAAAATCTCAATTGCGCTTCCAGTAAGCATAAAATACAACTCAACAATTCCCACAATAAACCCCGGATTTGCTGCAGCAACTGCCTACATAGGAAACATACCCTCTTTTTACACTTCAATAAAGCAGGCGTGCAGAAGCCACGAGGAAATAAGCAGGGAGATTCAGACAGATTACAAGATACAATACAACAGCACCTCAAACATTTTCAGGATTGGCGAATACCTGTTTTACCCAACCCTCGGATGCCGTGTTAAGGATTTCACAATTGAGAAAGGCAGATATCTTATAGTTATAAGTTACAATTCAGAAGGGAATTTTGTTGAGCTTTTGAGATAAAATGAAAAAACCAATTGAAAGCAGGATGGCTCAGTCATCGGAATTCATAGGGATTGCAATACTTGTAGTTGCAATAGTTTTGATTTCAATAATAACAAGAATGCAGGCAGCTGGCTCAATGGCTTCAAGGGCAGAATCAATACTCAAGGGATTCCGTATTGCAGGGGTTTCAACAACAGCAGCTGCAATACCTTACTCAACAATAAGCGGGATTCCATTAGAAGAGCTGCTGGGAGTTTATTCCTGCTATGGAAAGGAAACAGCGGATTATGGGGCTTTCAAGGTAAACATAACTAATGCCACAAGGAACATTTTTGACTCCATATACGGAAAAAACAGCTGGGCTCTAATCCTTAAAGAAGAGGGCATAGATTCTTACCCATTATTCCTTTCATCAGATGAAAAGTCAAAATCAGGGGAGCCAGGATTTTCGCCTTACCTTTCATATGACTTCAGGTTTCCAAAGCCGTGCAAAGAGGGGTTCAAAGGAGCAGGAATTTTATTCGCAGTTTCAGGATAGAATTAAAATCATTAAAAATAGATAAGATTTAAATGAACGAAAAAAATAATCATTAAATTTCAAGCTCAGAATAAAACAATTGGATAAGGCAATAATTAAAGCAATTAAATATTTGGGTTAATCAAATTAAAGGGTGAAAGATATCGCTTTGATAAAAAACAAGAAGGCTTCAATTTTTTTAACCATATTCTTCATAGCAATAGTTCTTTCAATATTCTACCTCATTGCAGTCCAAAGCAGCAACATAAGGAAGGATTTCGCATTTGAGCAGGAAGAGAGGGCATATCTCGGCAATTATGCCGAGCTCCTGAAGAAATACGGATTTCACTC
>JAPLZQ010000126.1 GCA_026394965.1 Candidatus Woesearchaeota archaeon | reverse complement strand
TTCTGGTCAAGTCTCCCAATCCCAAGAATATCTTCCTCTTTCTTTCTCCTGAAAATATCAAATAAGCCCAACACTATCACCCTCTTTTTTTTAATCATGAAAAACAGCGATAATAAATTAATTATTATAATGATATTATACTGGATTTATCTTTTTCTTCTTGCGCCCATGCTCTTTATTTTCTCAAGCATTGATTTTTTGCCCCTTGAAATTGACGCGCCTGCCTTTCTTCCCAAATCAATTGCCTTTCCGCCGATGTTATGATTCCAAAGCACTGAATCCATGTCCTTTATCCTGTTTCCCCACTTGTCAAAAAAGCATGTGCTTTCAATCTTCAGGTGCATTGGCTCCTCCGGCTTCTCATCAGGGTGCCCTATGGGAATAATTGTCTCTATCCTTACATTATCCGGATTTTCAAGAACCCTTTGGACAGCGTTTTCATCAAATGCGCCAACCCAGCATGAGCCAAGCCCAAGAGAATGCGCTGTAAGAAGCATGTTTTCAACTGCCGCTGCGCAGTTCTGTATTGCATAAAGCCTTTCCCCCCGCATTCCGTAATACTGGTTTATCTTTTCAGTTGGAGAGCATACCACGATTATTATCGGCGCTTTTTCAAGCCAGTACTGCTGAAGGCATGCCTCTGCAATCTGCCTTCTCTTATTCTCATCAGTTACTATTACAAACTTCCAGTTCTGGAGATTTCCTGAAGACGGCGCGCTCATTCCCGACTCAATTATCGACACAACATCGCCCCAGGCAACCGGCTCTTCAGTGAACTTTCTTACGCTTCTTCTGCTGTGAACTGCTTCCAATAGCTCCATGCTGCCCTTAAATTTCTTTTGATTAATAAATTTATCTAAAAAAGACGGGGCAGAAACAAGGATTTTCCTTGGATTTATTTCCTGCATTTCGGTTTTTCAGACGGAAAGGCATTCTGCGGTTATCATTTCAATAATATTCATAATAAAGATATATTTATGATAAAAATATTTTAGTTTTTAAGTAACTTAAATAATCATTATGCTAAATAACAATAAAATATATAAATAGGAGAAATAACTAAAATTAAGTTTATTAAAAAGGTTTATTCAATAACTTAAATCATAAAAATTTGAGACGGACGCATCATGAGGAAAGTCAACATTGGATTAAGCGACGAGGTTCATTCCCAGGCGAAGATAATCTCTGTGCTGAGAAAGACCACGCTCCAGGACTACCTCAGGGAGGCTATTGAAAGCGCGATCAAGAAGGACAGGAATTTGCTTGGAAGAATAAGAGGTGAAAAGGAGGAGGCTTAGCTTCCGGGAGATGCCTGGATTAATAAAGCCCGATAATCTGGAAAGAGAGGTGCTCTGAGGCATTTAAGGTTGATATTCTATTAACTGATGTTGACACCCCCAATCTCGACATCAAATGCCTGAGCAAAACCTTCTCTTTCCAGTCCCCCCTTCTTTTTCTTTTTTATCTCATCATAAAAATCCGCTGAGAGCGTTTGATCGGACGCTCTCTGATTCGCGGATTTTTAGGATGCCAAAAACGGCGTTTTAGCGCCGTTTTTCAGCATAAAATCCTAAAAACTCTTCTTTGACCTGTTTTTTCCAAAATACAAAAGGTTATAAATGCGGGAAAAAACAGCCGGTGTGTATAATTGGGGTGGAATGAATTTCAAGCGAGAATTGTTCTGACAGCAAGATTGAGAAAATTGCAGATTCGTTTTATGAAGATGAAAGTTCATACTCCCTGAGGGAAGAGTTCTCAAGGAACAGGCATCTCATTGGAATAGCGGGCAACATTGGCGTTGGAAAGTCCACTCTTGCGGAAATCCTTGGAAAAATCATTGAGTGCCCGGTTTACGAGGAACTTGATAAGAAAAACCCATTCCTTGAAAAGTTTTACCAGGAGCCGTCAAGATGGGCATTTGATAGCCAAATGTTCTTCCTTTCTGAGAAAGCCAAAAAAATGAGGCAGATAGAAGCAGCAGGGAAGTCTGCGATAATTGACAGGACAATATATGAGGACATCAATGTATTTGCAAGAGCCCAGAAGGAATTTAAGTATATGAATGAAAGCGAATGGAAAAAATATGAAAACCTTGCAAATGAGATGACTGAGCACATTTCCTATCCTGATGCAATAATCTATCTTCGGGGAAACCCAAACCCAACTCTCTGGGAAAGAATAAACGGAAGAAAGCGCGCTGAAGAGGTTAACAGCAAAAGCACTCTTGATGTTGAATATCTTCACTTCCTGAACGGGCTTTACGAGCTTATGATTTACTCAATGAAAAAGGAGAATAAGACAAGAATCCACATAATAGACACAAACTACTCGCGGGATGACATTATCTCAAACTGCACAAAAGAAAGTATTATAAAAAGAGTTGTTGAAAAAAGCCTTGGCTTTCTCTATTCTGAATTCTGCGGCAAAAACCCAGGGCTTCTCTAGTTAAAATCAAAAGTTTTTTAACCAATCGCTACAAAGTATTTTAATCGCCAAAAAAGGTTAAGTGCAAAAAATGCCAATATCAAAAGCTGAGATTGAAGAGATAAGGGAGTATCTTTTAAAGTCTGAGCGCCCGGTTTATTTTTTTGATGACGATCCTGACGGCCTAAGCTCATTTCTTCTTTTTTACAGGTTTGTTGGAAGGGGAAAGGGAGTTATCGTAAAGTCCAGCCCCGAGGTAAAAGAGGAATATGCTGCCAAGGTTAATGAATATTCTGCTGACACTGTTTTTGTGCTTGATAAGCCGCTTATGAGCCAGGAATTTGTGGAGAAGTGCGCAACAAAGATAATCTGGCTGGACCATCACGAGCCAGTTAAGCTTTCTGGAGTGAATTATTACAACCCGAGGATTAGTGAAGCGCATGACGGAAGGCCTACATCTTACTGGTGCTACAGGGTTGTCCAGCAGGACTTATGGCTTGCAATTGTCGGGGTTATCGGCGACTGGTACCTTCCAGACAAGCTTGCTGACAAATTCTCAAAGGAATATCCCGACCTTCTGCCTGAAAAGATGAAAGACCCGGCTGAAGTGCTTTTCAACACAAAGCTCGGGGAATTAAGCAGGGTATTTGCATTCGCACTCAAGGGAAAGACAACTGATGTAATGAAATGCATAAAGATACTTACAAGGATAAAGTCGCCTTATGAAATCCTGCGCGAGGAAAGCTCAGCAGGAAGATTCATCTACAAAAAGTATCTTGCTGTGAAAAAGGAATATGACGAGCTTGTAAAGGACATTTTAAAGCACCATTCAAATGACAAGATGATAATTTACACTTATCCCGGGCAGAAGATGAGCTTCACAGGCGAGCTTAGCAACGAGATGCTTTACCGGTTCCCTGACAGGATAAATATAATCGGCAGGAACAGGGGAGGCACCTTGAAGTGCAGCATCCGCTCCTCAAATGGAAAGCTTCCCGAAACAATCAAAAAGTGCCTTGTAGGGCTTGATGGCTACGGTGGAGGTCATGAGAATGCCTGCGGGCTCTGCGTAAAGGAGAAGGACTTTGAAACATTCATCTCAAGGTTCAGAGAGGAGATTGCTAAAGCCGAAAAGAATTGATTGGGCTATTATCTTCTTCAATTCCTTTTTAATTAAGGGAAAAGTCCGATGCATGCTATTCCAAGAGTTATTGATGAAGAAACATTATTTATAAACCGGAAAATTGAATTGAAAACTTAATCATCAAGAAATAATACTGCCACATATTGATAAAGAGGTTCATTATTAAACGGGGCTAATTATAGATGGGGTAATAGATATCTCTAAAGATGGAAACGCTTAATTCTCAAAATTCTGAATGATTAGGTATTTATATACCCGTCTAGTTTGGTTTATTATTTTTTTAACATTTTGTTCGTTAAGTTCAAAAAGCAGACACTGTAGGAATTAAGGAAGAACAACGAGTTTTCCGGAAAAAATCATTTCATTTTCCGACGATATCAGAAAGATTTTAAAAAATCCGCAAAAAAATGCAAAAGTATAAAATGTTTAAAGGCAAAGTGCATATGCAATATGAAAGAAGCCAGCTATTACCAGAAGATTGAAGGGGGTTTCGTAAAGTGCCTGCTCTGCCCCAGGGGCTGCACAATCCCTGAAGGAAAGAGCGGATTCTGCAATGTGAGGAAGAATATTTCAGGAATCTTATATTCTCTTTCATATGGAAACCCTATTGCCCTTAATTCTGACCCAATTGAGAAAAAGCCGTTCTTTCATTTCCTTCCCGGAAGCAGCGCCTTTTCAATAGGCACTTTCGGATGCAATCTTTCCTGCCTGAACTGCCAGAACTGGGAGATGTCAAGGGGAATTCCAAAAGAAGGGGATTTGGGGATAAGCCCAAAGGAGATTGTTTCCCTTGCTTTTGAAAACAACTGCAAAACCATTTCATTCACATACAATGAGCCCACTGTTTTCTTTGAGTATGCTCTTGACATTGCAAAGCTTGCAAAAAAATCAGGGCTTAGGACAAGCTTTGTGAGCAACGGATACATCAATGAAAAGCCTCTTTTGGAAATCTCAAAATACCTGGATGCTGATAATGTTGACTTAAAGGGATTTTTACCTGGCTTTTACAGGAAGGTGTGCTCTGCTGAGCTTAATCCTGTTCTTAATTCCCTTCTTCTCCTGAAAAAAAAGAAGGTTCATATTGAGATTACAAATCTTATAATCCCCGGCTTAAATGACAATATGGAGGATATTGAGAGGATGTGCATCTGGATTAAGGAAAATCTTGGAAGGGATGTTCCGCTTCATTTTTCAAGGTTTTTCCCGATGTATAAGATGGAAAATATTCAGGAAACGCCGATAAAAACTCTTGAGCGCGCATATTCCACTGCAAAAAAATACCTGGACTATGTCTATGTGGGCAATGTTGCTATCGGAAAAGAGAATACCTTCTGCCCAAACTGCAAAAAGATGCTGATAGAGCGCTTTGGATTTTCCGTTGCTAAAAACAGCATTAAAGACGGGAAGTGCGGATTCTGCGGCAAGGAAATTTCAGGAGTGTGGAAATAGAGAAGGAAAATAATAAAAGGATAATAAAATAATAATAAATAATAAAAAATCTGAGATTAAGCCATAAGCAGTCTCACCGTGGAATACCCACCCCAACTCTTAGTGCAAAGTCTATTGCCCGGACGGTGCGCATCCAAGCGAATCCGCCCAAAATCTCTATGCCACCACCCAGTCGGCACAAGGTCACTTTTTACATGTTCTACATATTTCACATATTGACCAAGAAGCCATAAGGCATTGTTATCATACCTGTCATTGCTTACTTCATTGGTTGTTTCGAGGCAGGTAAGAAATTTTGTAATAAAATCTTCAAGTGTTTTTCCTGTTTCTCCTAGGTAAGCTTCTGTCTGTAATGTTCGTAGGTAATCACGGGGAGAAGAGCCTATCTCTAATTGTTTTCTGCCTCCCAATGTCTTTCCTCGGCCTTGCTCCGGCATAATTGGTAAACTTTCAACTAATCCCACAGACCAGCCGGGAACAGCGCAAATACGTCCATTATTGACTACTTCTAATTTGCTCTGTCCCTGATGATTGCTTGAATATTCTTGAGGAAAATATACAATCTCGTCTGTATCTATTGCCTGTCTTAAGGTATCCCATACCCAGACAATTTTTTCGGTATTGACACGAACAGGTATTAAAGGTTCAGTTGGAGAACGTCTAGTTTGATAGATTTTACCCTCTGCTGCGTGTTTAAGAATAGCTGCTTTCATTCGGTCAATCAGAAGGGGTGTTGGCATTGCCATGGGTGTTAATTCTAAACGATCAAACCCTTGTGAAACTTTTCTGTTTACAAGCTCTCTATTTTTAGCAAATAGTTCTAC
>JAPLZQ010000125.1 GCA_026394965.1 Candidatus Woesearchaeota archaeon | reverse complement strand
TGAGAAGAAGAAAGCTGAAAACGAGAAGCAGATTGGCAGGTTTGAGTCGAGCATGGCTGAATTCCGCAAAAAGCACAACCTTGATGATTTGACTGCAATTGAAAAGGATATTGAGAAAAGCGAATCAGAAGGCGAAAGAATAGATTCTGAAATCCATAAACTTGTTGAGGAAAAGCAGAATCTCCTCAGGGAAAAGGACAGGCTTGAAATCCAGATAGACGGGATGGACAAGCAGATTGAGAAGGTAGGGATTATTGAGAAGGAGCATGAGACAGAGATAACTGCGCTCAAGAAGATGAAGGATGAGTTCAAGGAAAGCGTCCTTAGGCTCAACAGCATGCTTACAGAGGCATCCTCAGTATCAGCAAGGCTTGCAGATGCAAAAGAGAGGGGAAGGGGGCTTGAGGACACTCTTGGGCGCCTCAGGGTAAAGGCAGCTGGCGCAAAGGAAAGCGCTCTTGGAGACATTGCAGTGACAAAGATTCTTGAGCAGAAGAATAAGATGCCGGAAATATTTGGAAGCGTTTCCCAGCTGGGGAAAGCCCCTTCAAGATTCTCGCTTGCGCTTGAGATAGCCGCGGGGCAGAGGATAAAAAACATCGTCGTTGAAAGCGATGAGACCGCTGCAAAATGCATTGACTTCCTCAGCAGGAACAGATTTGGAGTTGCAACATTCCTGCCCATGAACAAGATAAAAAGCGTGAAGATTGATGATGATGTAAAAGAGCTCCTTAAGATTTCAGGAGTGCACGGCTTTGCCGCAGAGCTTATAGAGCATGATGCAAAATACAACAGGATATTCTCCTATGTTTTTTCAGACACAATAGTTGTGGAAAGCATAGACGTTGCGCGTAGGATAGGGATAGGAAAGGCAAGGATGGTCTCGCTTTCCGGAGACCTTGCTGAAAAGAGCGGGGCAATGACAGGCGGATTCCGCTCAAGGGAGCACAGGATTGGATTCTCAGAAAAGGAGTCCAGCGAGGAACTGGACAAAATTGAAAAGCAGTTTGCAGAAAATTCAGCCCTCCAGGAATCGCTTGAATCCCAGAAGAAAAAATCCGAGGATGCAATTGCCGAGCTCAGGGTTAAAAAATCCACGCTTGAAGGCGACATCACTAAAATTGAAAGAGGGCTTCATCTGGAGTCAAATGACCTTGACGCCTCAAAGAGGGAGAAGCAGCTTCTCAGGGAAAGCGCCAAAAAGACAGAGGAAAAGCTGAAAGAGCAGGAAAAATTAATACTCTCTGAAAGCAAGAAGCTGGGGGAAATAAAAGGGAAAAAGCAGGAGATGAGAATAAGGATAAGCCAGCTTCGGGACCCTTCCATAATCGCAGAGCTCACTGCATTTGAGCAGAAGAAGCAGGAGCTTTCAAATGATAATGCGGGGATAGATGCAAATGTGCTTGGCTTGAAAAAGCAGATTGAGATGGTTCTCTTTGATGCTGAAAAGGCGCTGAAAATCCTAAAGCAGGTTGAAAAGGAAAAAGGCGAATTCTCAGAGGATATAAAGAATCTTGAGTCGCAGACAAAGGAGAAAACAGTCATCCTGAAGGAGAAGGAGGCGCTTCAAAAGAGCTTCCTTGCAAAGTTCAAGAAGTCCTTTGATGAGAGGCAGAAGCTCAATGATGAAATAACAAGGTCAGAAGCAGAAATCATGATAAAAGAGGAAAAGGAAAGGACAATTGAGCAGCAGACAAACAACAATTCGCTCAAAAAAGCTGAAATTTCAGGAGAGCTTGCCGGCCTGGAAAAGGACTTTGAGCCTTTCAAAAATGTTGTGCTCATGAAGAGCAAGAGCGAGGCAGAGCTCAGATTTGAGATAGAAAAGTTTGGACAGCTTATATCTGAGATGGGAAACATTAATCTCAAGGCGCTTGAGGTTTATGACAGTGTGAATGCCCAGTATAATGACATGCTCCAGAAGAAGGACACCCTGAAAAGGGAGAAGGAGGATGTCCTTTTGATGATGCACGAGATAGAAGGCAAGAAGAAGGGGCTTTTCATGAAAACATTTGAGGAATTAAACAGCCACTTCAGGAAATTCTTCTCTGCTCTCACAACGAAGGCAGACGCTTTCCTTCAGATTGAGAATCCTGAGAATC
>JAPLZQ010000124.1 GCA_026394965.1 Candidatus Woesearchaeota archaeon | reverse complement strand
CAATCTTTAGGTTGGAGATACGGCCGCTTTTGGCATCCTAAAAATCCGCGATTAAGAGAGCATCCGTTCAAACTCCGCACACAAAAAATTGCTAAAGCAATTTTTGTACCCCAGAAATGCTGCGCATTTCTCTGGGCTTTAGTGCGGAGCAGGATGCTCTCAGCGGATTTTTATGATATTATTATTTTCTTAAAATATTTTGCGTCAATTATTAAAATTATAAAAAAATAATTTCTAAAATTTTTATCTGTCCCTGATTCCAGTTTCATCAATGTAGAATCCTGCCTCCCCCTCTGGAAGATTAGGGCTGTCCACAAGCTTTGCAACTCTGCTTCCCTTCTTTCCCTTTCTGAGATAGAGCCTGAATGTGCTTGCATGGGCAACTATATGCCCCCCAATTGCCTGTGTCGGGTCTCCAAAGAAGACATCGGGCCTTGCCATCACCTGGTTTGTAACAAACACAGCAAGGTTATGTGTGTCTGCAAGCCTCATAAGCGCGTGCATGTGCTTGTTGAGCTTCTGCTGCCTGTCTGCAAGGGTTCCCCTTCCTATGAATTCTGCCCTGAAATGCGCAGTCAATGAATCTACCACTACAAGCTTTACCTTGAGATTCTGCTTCTCAATCAAGTCCTCAACCTTTTCTGCAAGTATCATCTGGTGGTCTGAGTTGTATGCCCTTGCAACCTTTATGTTCTTCAAAACTTTTTCGGGGTCAAGCCCTGCTGCCTTTGCAATCTGTGCAATTCTCTCTGGCCGAAATGTGCTTTCTGTGTCAATGTATACAACGCAGTATTCGGGGTTTAGCTTTTGGACATTCACTGAGAGCACATCTGCAATCTGCGTTTTTCCAGAGCCGAATTCTCCGTATGCCTCTGTTATTGCTCCGGTTTCAAACCCCCCACCAAGGAGCTTGTTTAATTCTTCGCTTCCTGTCTTTATCTTTTCAACCCGCTCCCTTCTCTTAAGCACTTCATCAGCGCCCTCAAAGTTCATCTGGAGCTTGTCTCTTGCTGAGTTTATCGCCTTTCTTGCAGCAGGTTCAGTCATTCCCGCTATCTCCATAAGCTCTCCGGGTGTTGCGACAGCTATGCTCATGAGGTTCCTGAATCCTGCTCCTTCAAGCTTTTCAGCTGTTGCAGCTCCCACTCCGGGAAGGTCAATTAGGGTAAGTCCTCCCTTTTCAGGCTTTTCAGCTTCTGAGCCGGAATCATCAAGATTTGCTGTTTCTTCGGTCTCTTCAACATCTTCTGTTGCTTCTTCGATTTTTTTCCTCATGTCATTCACCTTTTAGAATTTTTACTGCACTTCTTCAACTTCAACCATTTCGTCAGAGTCGCTTATCACAAGGTATTCATATGCCTTGTTCAGCACAAGAAGCGCTTTTGGGATGTCTAATATCCTTAAGCTGCGGGTATTCTGCCACGTTCCTTCCTTGTCTTTGTAGACCCTTTCCAGAGAAATAGTCCTGTATTCAGAAGGACCGTTGCCTTTCTGCTGAGTCTTGTTTTTCCAGATTGTTGCGCTTATCGCGCCAGCCCGAAACTTTTTCTCGGGTAAAGTCTTCTCTTTCTCCATTCTTACCAACTCCGTTTGCTTTTCGCATTTTGTTTCAAACCCCTTAAATAATGAAAGCGCTGTTTTGCAGCGCCTTCCAGGGTCGGATTGGTTCTTTCCAAGAACAAATCTGCTTTCTACTATTATAATCTTTCTTTAAATAGTTTTTCCGGCCGTGTCCAATGTCCAGTGGGGAGCATAAGCAATAAAAATTCATACAAAAAAGGCGCTAAAACTCATTACTTTAGTTGCGAGATACAGCGCCTTTTTGTACAACAAAATCCGAGATTTTGTGTACACAAACGCTTTGCGTTCGTTGTATCCTAAAACCACAAAAATCAGAGATTTTTGGGTCCAAAAAATGCAAAGCATTTTTTATGGAATCCGCGATTAAGAGAGCGTCCGATCAAATGCTCTCAGCGGATTTTTATGATATTGAAAAAATATATAAATGGCTGCCTTTTCTTTATTCATCATAGCGTGTTTAAAAAATGAATCAGAAATTTATTGATATTATGGATTTTTCCCTGAAATACCTGGAAAAATCAGCTGATTATGCAGAGGCAAGGCTGCAGAATTCAGATTCATCAGGCTTCACATTCAAGAACGGGATACTTGAAGAATCCTCAAGCGCCTCTCTTTACGGGCTCGGGCTAAGATTCACAATCCACGGGAATGTTGGATTTCTCTCCACAAATGTGCTGGACAAGACAGTTGTGAAAAGGTTAATTGATGAGAGCATAAGGACAGCAAGGGCTTCAAGGCTTGGCGAGAACCTTCCATTTTCAGAGGAAAAGCCATATAAGGCAAAATATTCTGTTCCTGAAAAAATCAGGGTTTCAGATTTCAGCGCAGAAAATAAGATTGGGCTTCTGCGCGAGATTGATTCTTCTGCAAAAAAGCTTGCGCAGGAAAGATATTTTTCAATACACGATTCAACTACTGAAAAGATTTTTGCAAATAGTGACGGGGCAAGCATTTATTCGCGCATTCCAAGAATATCATTTTACTACAATTTTTCCGTTATCTCAAACGGAAAGAGCAGCCAGCGCTCCTGGATGTATGGGGCAAGCTCGGGCTATGAGATTATGAAGAAGTGGAATCTTCCCTCTCTTGTTGAAAGGGAGGCAAGGGCTCTCGGAAGCACATTGAAATCAGGAATTGCCCCTCCCAAAGGAGATTTGGATATTGTCTGCTCTCCTGAAATTGTCGCAATAATGGTGCATGAAAGCGTGGGGCATCCTTATGAGGCAGACAGGATTCTCGGCAGGGAGGCAGCCCAGGCAGGAGAATCTTTTGTCAACCCATCAATGCTCAATTCAAGGATAGGAAGCGAATGTGTAAATGTTGCAGATGATCCGACAATTCCGAACAGCTACGGGCATTATCTTTTTGATGACGAGGGAGTCAAGGCAGGGAAGAGGCTTCTCATAAAAAACGGGATGATAAACGAGTTTCTCCACAGCAGGCAGACTGCATTTAAGCTTGGCGTTAAAAGCAATGCAGCTGCAAGGGCAGTAAGCTATGCAGTTGAGCCCATAGTCAGGATGGCAAACACATACATGGTGCCGGGCAATTATTCAGAGGAAGAGCTGATTGAGGGAGTGAAAAACGGGGTTTATTTCAGGAATTTCATGGAATGGAACATTGATGATGTGAGGCTCAACCAGAAATATGTCGGCGCAGAGGCTTATCTTATAAAGAATGGAAGGATTTCAGTTCCTGTGGTTAATCCCGCAATTGAGATTACTACTCCCAAGCTTTATTCAAGCATTGATGCTGTTGCCAATAATCTTGAGTTTCACTCAGGAAGCTGCGGCAAGGGCGAGCCAATGCAGGCAATTCCAGTCTGGTTTGGAGGGGCATCAATAAGGATGAGGAAAATAAGGGTGAACCTCTCTAAAAAGTGAATATTATGGCTTCAGCTAAATCTTCAGAGGAAAAGGCAAGGGAAGGCGCAAGAAGGTTTCTTGCAATGCTGAAAACAAGAGGTGCAGATAATGCTGTGGTTTCCCTTTCATCACAGAAGACATCACAGATAAAGTTCTCAAACAGCGTGATAAATGCAAGCATGCTATATTATG
This sequence comes from Candidatus Woesearchaeota archaeon, assembly GCA_026394965.1. NCBI lineage: Archaea > Nanobdellati > Candidatus Woesearchaeota > Candidatus Woesearchaeota archaeon. Next base: position 11,992 of record JAPLZQ010000124.1, on the reverse strand, counting down.
ACTATTCCATGTCAGTCTTTGCATCATTCAATAAAAGGATAGTCAGCACAGTTCTCAAAAGTTTCGAGCCAAAAACCCTTGAGAAAAGCGCTGATTTCATCTCAAAGTTTGCGCGCTCAGTTGAGCCCAATCCGGAATACATGGGAATAGCAAAAGGCCCTTTCAGGTACAAAAAAATTGAGGGGCTTTATGACAAGGCGCTTGAGAATATCGGCGAGAAGTCAATGGATTATGTTTCAGATTCAATAAGCGAAGCTTCGGCAGGAAGGGTGAAGCGCACTGCAGGCATTCTTGAAACAGAAAGCAGCAGCGATTACCTGATTACATCAGGGAATGTTGAGGCAGAGGAGCGCTCTACAGGCGCATATTTTTCAATTAGGGCAATTGTGGAAAAGGACGAGTCAGCGCACTCAGTAACTGTCTCAAAAACTCTTTCAGGATTCAACCCAGTTAGATGCGCAGGAGAGGCATCTGAAATTGCAGGAAGAGTTCTTCCCAAATCAGCAATTGTTCCGGGAAAGTATGATGTGCTTTTCTATCCCCTGCCCTTTGCAGCCCTTCTTGACCTTGCTGCGTCATCCTGCTCAATATTTGAGGTTGAGTCAGGATTCTCATTTTTTCAGAACATGCTCGGGAAAAAGGCGGCATCTCCGATTGTGAATCTTTATGATGACCCCTCAATGCCATTTGGTTTTGGCTCAAGCACATTTGACGATGAGGGGGTTCCAACTCAGAAAAATGTGCTGATTGAAAACGGCATCCTTAAGACATACCTTCATAACACTTCCACTGCAAAGCGCCATCATACAAAAACTACTGCAAGCGCAGGGCTTGTTGCCCCTGAGCCCTCAAACATTGCTCTTGGAAAAGGGGGTTATTCCATTGAGGAGCTCATAGGAGAAATTAAAAAAGGGATAATAGTTACGAACCTGTGGTACACAAGATTCCAGAATTATAAGACAGGGGATTTTTCAACAATACCCAGGGACAGGATATTTGTAGTTGAGAACGGCAGGATAAAGTCCTGCACAAGCGGGATAAGGATTGCAGATTCGATGCCCAACATCATGAAAAGCATAGGAGCAATAGGAAAAGAGGACAGGCAGATTCTCGGCTGGGAAGTTGAGGTTCCTGTTAAAACTGCGCCAGTCCTTGTCAAAAATGTCAATATCACAAGACCCTTAAAGTAAATTAAAGCAGGAAAAAAATGAAAAGAAGAGAAAAGCACGGATTGGAAAGCGAAAATTCAGCGATTCAGGCAAATCAGGATGAGATTGCAAAGCTTCAGGCAGAAAATATAATTCTCAAGAAGTCTGTTGAAAATATGCAGTTTGAAATTGAAAGCTACAGGCAGGTTCCCCTGATTGTTGCAGATGTCAGGACAATCCTCGATAAAAATGCAATTATCAAGCTTTCAAATGGAAATGTCTTTTATGTTTCAGTTTCCCCGTCGTGCTCTGGCTTGAGAGCCAATGACACTGTTCTTGTGGAGCAAAAGAACCTGAGCATAGTGAGGAAGATACCTTCCACAAAGGAATTCGGGGTTGAAAGCTTTCTCATAATTGAGAAGCCAAAAATAAGGTGGGAGGATGTAGGAGGGCTTTCAGAGCAGGCAAATGAGATAAAGGAAGTGATTGAGCTCCCGTTGAAACATCCTGAACTTTTCAAGAAAGTAGGGATAACTCCGCCCAAGGGGATACTCCTTTATGGGCCTCCTGGAACAGGAAAAACCATGCTTGCAAAGGCAGTTGCAGCATCCACCAACTCCACATTTATAGAGATTGTTTCATCAGAGCTTGTCCAGAAATTCATAGGCGAAGGCGCAAAGCTTGTGCGCGAAATTTTTGAGCTTGCAAAGGAAAAGGCGCCCTCAATAATATTCATAGACGAAATAGACGCCCTTGCAGCAGTGCGCGTTGACATAGGGACTTCTGGCGAAAGAGAGGTTCAGAGGACCTTTATGCAGCTTCTCTCTGAGATAGACGGCTTCAAGCCGCTAGGCGATGTGAAAATAATAGGGTGCACAAACAGGGAAGACCTCCTTGACCCTGCAATTACAAGGCCGGGAAGGCTTGACCGGAAAATTGAAATTTCCATTCCAAATGAGAGGGGAATAAGGGAGATTTTCATGATTCACACGAAGAATATGAACCTGAGGAGTGTTGACATAAACTCAATTGTCCAGAAAATGAAGGGCTTTTCAGGCGCTGAAATAAAGGCGTGCTGCACAGAGTCAGGGTATTTTGCAATCAGGAATGAAAGGACATATGTGAGCCAGCAGGATTTCATTGATGCAGTAAAAAAGGTAAGGCAGAAAGAGGGCTCATCTGAGGGAGAGCGGCTAGCGATGTTCGGATAAATTTTTTTAATGATGAAAAATGGCGCTTGTTCCAAAATTCGCCAGGCGAATTTTTATGATATTTAAGTTCATAAACTATTAAAGTGAATTATGAACGATATAGCACTAATAATCTTGATTTTTCCGGGTGAGAGCATTTCAGGCGGTTTCAATACGACAAAAATGAATTTTGAAAAAGTTTATATAACTTAATATATTTTATGCGTTGGTTGAGAGGTGTTTAATGAAAAAGAATATTAATAATATTCTTGCTGTTATTCTATTTGTCCCAATAATATTCAAAATTCTAATTTTTAGAAACCCCAAATGAAAACAAATGTCTGTTATATCTATAAAATTTTATTGATATCTTTTTTTGCAATAGTATTGATCGAGTCAGCAATGGCAGCAATTACCTACCCTAACTCATCATACATAAATGTCACTTATCCTCAAAATATCCTGGTCAAGTATTATCTCACAGTTAACAGCTCTAATGTTACTAGTGGAGTTAGTCTTGTTAATGTTACCCTTGGCAGGCAGTTATGCACTCTTGCATCTGCTAATCAGTTTTACATCGAACAGATAAGTGTGGGTTCTCATGATGCCGATCAAACTGGCGTAAGCATGATTATTAGCCCTTACAGCACAATATTTGGAGACATTAGTGCAGAAGAATATCATGCGGGTCTGCTATTTAGTCCAAATATTCCGCAGGGAGCAACAATAACTAATGCCTTCATTACTTTCTATCTTAACAGCGTTGCCGGCAGTAACGCTCTTGTTGATTGGTATGGTGATGATTCTGACACCGCATTAGTATTTGGCGCTAATGATAATAACATCACAAACAGGGTTAAGACCACAGCTACGGTTTACTGGAATGCAAGTGCTTCAAATCCAGTTTACTGGGGGATGACTTTTAACTCTCCTAACCTTTCCAGCATAGTTCAGGAAATAGTCAATAGAGGCGGCTGGACGAGCGGGAATAATATTGCTTTCGTTGGAATTTCAAGAAGTGCACCTACAAATAATTATATTACTGGACTCGACGTGGCGAGTGGTGTTGGAGCAGCATATTATTCCAAAGTTAATATTTCTTACAGCACAGACGGGAATGTATATAACTCGACTCAAAGTTTGTGGATTGTTAACTGCTTAATTCCTGACTTGGGCAAAGTAGGGCTTCAGAATTTAACAGTAAATTTAAATTATAATGAAAATTTCTACTCATTAAATTCCATTGATTCAGTGAATTATGGCAACAAACCAAATGCAGGCGGCAACAAATCAAATGTTGGCGTTAATATCCTGCTCAATAATGATAATGTTCAGGTTAACGCTTCAAACAATCAACTCGTAAACATAACTGCTTTATTCACAAGCCATGGAACTTACACTTTCATTAATTCAACATTCTGGAATGGAATCCCTCTCGTTCAGAAGCAGATGCTCTCGTGCGAGATTCCAGTAATAATGTTTCATCGGGTAGAGAACAGCGCAAACAATGCTGGTTACACTAATGTTTCATACTTCACCCAAATTGTTGAGACACTATATAATAATAATTATCACAGCATCAGCATGAAAGATTACGCCAGCTTAAGAGCGCGTGACGAGTGCCCTGCAGGCAAAAGTTTCATAATGACTTTCGGAGATGGCTTCTCTTCAGTTTATACTGGCGCCAAGCCGATACTTGACGCTTACAACTACACTGCCGTAGTAGGAGTAATAAGTGGGGATATAAACCAACCAACATATTTGACAACTGCTCAGCTCACAAGTTTAGTAAGCTCTGGCTGGGAAATTGCTGGGCACGGAGAGATTGGGCTAAATTGCTCTCTCACCACCGCTCAAATAATTACTGAGTTGAACAGGACTAAAAATTATATGATGATAAATTACGGGCATAATGTTACTTCCTTCGGCTATCCAAATAGTAATTATGAATGCAGCAGCGTCTACACTCAACTCACTGCCTTAAGCTTCACCATTGCATATGACCCCACTGAGAATATGCCCAAGCAGAATTTGTACGGCTATAAATATAATGTCAGAGGGCAGGCGTGGGAAAATTATCATTTTGTAAGCCCATTCAACTGGAGCATGGCTGACTTCCGTGCATGGATTAATTACTCAAACATTCTTAATCCAGAAGGTTATGACCTCAATCTGCGAAATAATACTGATGTTTGGTATCAGAATTGGGAGAATGATAATCTTGGAAGTTTAGGATTTAATCAGGCAATGTCTCATAATCTCAGCGTTTGGGCTCCTGAGGCTGGAAGTTACCAGTTCAAATTCAGGGCTCAGTCAGGATGGGCTTCTAACCAGAATGGTTATGGTGAAGCGTGGAATTTCACAATTAACGAACTGACATATTCAAGCGCTAATTATACTATTTCAGATTTTGTTAATGATGAAGGAAACATTTGGGTAACCTGGGGAACTTTTTTAATTACGCCGAATGTTACTTTGGCTAAAGGCAGGAATAACATCACTATAAAATTAGTTCAGGTTAATGACCAAATATTCTTTGACTACCTGACTTTTGATAAAGTAAGCAACAATCTTACCAAAATAATTAACACTTCTGACTATCCTGCCGGAACTTACATCCTCACAGCATATTCTCAAAACAGCACGGATTACAACTTCAACTCATCAACAATCACTTTAAAGATACTCGTGGACAATGGTTATTCATGCATTAACGGAGCAACTAAACAATGCGGAACCACTGATGCTGGTGAATGCCAATATGGATTAAGCACTTGTTCTATTGGAATTTGGAGCAATTGTGCCGGTAACGTAGAACCAGTTGCAGAAATCTGTGATGGCTTAGATAATGATTGTGATAGTTTTGTTGATGAAGAATGCAAAGCCCAATTGAAAGTAACAAAGATTGTAATAAATAATGATGGCGGAGCAAAGGTTTTATCTGACTTCCCGTTATTTGTGAACAGTAGTTCAGTAATTAGCGGTGCAACTAATGAATTCAACATTGGAGTGTATACAATATCAGAAACAAGCAGTCCAGGATATACAGCTACAATATCCGGCGATTGTGCTGCGGATGGCAAAATAACATTGGCGCCCGGAGATAACAAAATATGCATCATAACAAACGATGACAAACACTATGCAGCAGCAATAAGGATTAATGCTGGTGGTAAAGCATTTACTGATTCTTTAGGCAAGGTTTGGGCTAAAGACAATTCGTATAATACCGGGTATATGGCATTTTTTTCCAACAGTATCTCTGGCACTATAGATGATTATCTTTATCAGACTGAGCGTTATGATACATCAGCTCTTCCGGAATTGTCTTACAGGATTAATGTGTCAAACGGAGACTATGAAGTTAACTTGTACTTTGCTGAGATAAGGAGTGATGCCTTCCGCGTTAATAAGCGCGTTTTCGATGTTTATCTTGAGGGTGCGTTGAAGCTTGATGACTTGGATATCTACAAAGAAGTCGGCGCAAGAAAGGCTCTTAAGAAGACCTTTAATGTCACTGTTGCTGATGGCATTGTAAATATTGATTTCAAGTGCAAGACCGGAAACCCGAAGATTTCAGCAATAGAGCTAATATCAGTTAGCACGCCATAAATTAGACATTAATTATTTTTTCTTATGATCCTTATGCTCTCTTGCCTTATTCTTCTTAGGATATTTCTGCGTAATGCAATTTTTTATGAAATCCGCGAATCAGAGGGCATCAGATCAAACGCTCTCAGCGGATTTTTATGATATAATTCTTTATTTACTTCTTAATCCTTTTTTGTTGTTATTTTTGTGTACTCATAAAACTTTTTAAGGTACTTCCTGCTGTTTCACTGCAGGGGTGTAAATATGGCATTTACTCTTTTTCAGAAGAACAGACCAAAGGACAACGCAGTTAATAATCTCCAAAAAGAGCCTCTTCTCGAGCCTCCACGCTTTCCTTCAGGCATTTCCAGCAGCTTCAGTTCAGATATTCCGAATCCCCCGGCGCCTCAGATGAGGAATTCATTTGATGCTCCGGAAAATCCATTTGCAAATCAGATTCCGAGGCAGGAGAATAAGCAGTTTAGGGAGTTTGTTCCCCCGCCCGAAAGGGCATTTATTTCCCAGCAGGAAAATCCGTTTTTGGAGCGCCAAAAGCAGTTTCCTCCAAATTTTGATTTTAATTCTGAAAGTCAAAAAAATCAGCAGGTGCAGGATAAGGAAATAAAAGCAGTTATGCCTGGGGATGCTCAAGGAGATTGCCGGAATAAAGGACATGATTGCAGCTGCGGGCAATTCGCTCAATACACTGCATTCCATCAAGCACAGCGAGGATGCAGAGCTTACTGAATGGCGCTCAACACTTGAAGACATAGAAAGAAAGATTGTCTATATGGATGAAGCCCTTTTTGGCGAAAGATAGGGTGATACTTTTGGAATCAAATGAAAGAAAGTTTCCTGTTTTCATAAAAATTGAGGAATACAGGGACATTATTGACATTGCAGAGCTTATCAAGAGAAAGGTAAGGGATGCAAAGACTCTTCTTGCAGCAATAGAGGACATAAAAGAAAGCGAGCAATCCGAGCTTGAAGCATGGAGAAATGCCCTTTCAGAAATTGAAAAGAAGATTGAAGAGATAGACAGCGAGCTTCTCTCGCCAGGTGAATAATCAGATGAAACAGCAGAGAAAGCAGCCAGGCAATGAGGAGCTTTTTGTTCCGCTTAGATATCCTGATGAGCTAAGGCTCAGGATTCTTGCGCTTTCAAAGGGCACTGTTGCGCTTCTTCAGATGCATGACGGAATTCTTAGGCTTAGGGAGCAGAAAGAGGAGAGCATGGTGGAGCTTAAAAAAACATTTGATGAGCTTTCAACGCTTATGGATTCCCTGAGAAAAGCAGTGATAAGGTCAAAATCAGTTGGTGAAAAGCAGATTGTCTCAATGGTTGCATCAAAGCAGCATTTTGCTGCTGAAAAGCCAGCTGCCGAAAAGCAGGTTTCAGAAGCCAAAAATGAAAAGGGAGCAATTCTTGACAATCTTGAAAAGGAGCTTTCCGAGATAGAAAAGAAGCTCGGCAAGATATAATTTAAACCGGTTTTTTCTCAAAAGTTTTATAAAGATTATCCCAGTTTTCTCTTGCAAATGATTGCATACTGCACAAGGACCGAGTGAACACCCGCTGAGCGAAAGCAATGAGGAACGGTAGTAACTAGGGAGTGCATGCAAAAATCATTTTCTCATTTTTTAAGTAAGCCAAATGTGCTTAATCCATCTTAGAAAGTTTTTTATAATGCACTCCTTTCTTTTTTTTCATGATAAAGATTCCCTTAGAAGAGATAATCTCATCAATTAAGGAGAGAAGCGGGCTTTCTTTTGAGGAAATAGAATCAAGAATGGATGCAAAGGTCAAGCAGCTTTCCGGGCTCATCAGCAGGGAAGGCGCAGCCCACATCATTGCAAATGAGCTTGGGATAAGGCTTTTTGAGTCTGTTTCAGGCAGGCTTCAGATAAAGAACATTCTTTCAGGCATGAGAGATGTTGAGACAGTTGGAAGGGTTCTAAGGATTTTTGGGATAAGCGAATTCGCAACAGAGTCAAAAACAGGCAGGGTTGCCTCGATGATAATAGGGGATGAGACAGGGCAAGTAAGGATTGTCCTTTGGAATGAGCAGGCAGATAATGTTTCGCAGATAAAACTCGGGGACATTGTTAAAATAAGGTCAGGATATGTCCGCGAGAGAAACGGGCAGCTTGAAGTTCACCTTAACCAGAAATCAAAGCTGATAATAAACCCATCGGGCGAGTCAATGCCAGAAATAAAGGAAAAGGCATATTCGAAGAACAGTGAAAGAAAGTTCATAAATGAGCTTAAAGAGGGGGATTCAGCAGAGGTTCTGGGAAGCATTGTGCAGGTTTTTGAGCCAAGATTCTATGAGAGCTGCCCGCAGTGCAGGAGAAAGCTTCGTGAGACAAAAGACGGGCTTTCCTGCCAGACCCACGGAATTATGAATCCCTCCTTCAGCTATGTGTTAAATCTCTTTCTTGATGACGGAACAGAAAATATAAGAGTTGTCTGTTTTCGGGAGCAGGCAATGCAGCTTCTTTCAAAAGATGACAAGGATATGCTTGAATTCAAGAATTTTCCAGACAAGTTTGAGCAGGTTAAGCAGTCTGTCCTCGGGATGCAGATAAAAGTTTATGGGAAAGTCGTTAAGAACCAGAATTTTGACAGAATTGAATTTATTGCGCAGTCAATAAACCCAAATCCAGACCCCCTGAAAGAGATGGAAATCCTCAAGTCAGAGCTTGCAAAGAAGTAAAACCGCTTTTCTTTAGAAAAATTTTAATAGGAGCCCGTATTAATTTTACAAATACTTAATGGGGGTGCATCTTTTGGCAGTTCAGATAATCTTTCTTGGAACAGGAGGGGATTCCTATGTTGTCGGGAGCCAGATAAGGGGTTCAGGGGGAATAATCATAAAAACAGAAAAAAGGCAGTTTCACATAGACCCCGGACCCGGAAGCCTTGTAAGGGCAAGCCAGTGCAGGATTAATGTGAGAAACAATGATGTAATCCTTGTAAGCCACAATCACGTTAATCACGCATGCGAGCTTAATGCACTGATTGAGGCAATGACCCTTTCCGGATTTGAGAAAAAGGGCATTCTTGTGAGCACAAACCAGGTGATAAACGGTGACGAAAATTCAATTCCCGTTCTTGATAATTTTCACAAGGAATGCCTTCTGAAATACATGGTTGTTAAGCCCGGGGAGCGCGTTGGGATTGATGATGTTGACATAATTGCAACTAAAACTATGCACCACGCAGAGAATGTGGGGTTTAAGATACTTTACCCCGCTTTCACCCTTTCATATGTTTCAGACACTTCTTATTTCAGGGAGCTTGCTGAGGAGCACAGGGATTCTGACATTTTAATCCTGAATGTTGTAGGCTCAGGGAATGAGGAGATAAAAGGGAACCTTAATTCAGAGGGCGCTGAAAAGCTCATTTCAGCAGTCCAGCCGAAGCTTACAGTTATAACTCATTTTGGGAAGAAGATGATTGATGATGACCCCGTGTTTGTTGCAAGGGAGCTTCAGAAAAAGACAGGCTTCCAGGTTATTGCTGCAAAGGACGGAATGACAATAAATCCATCATCTTATTCAGCAAACTCGCCCCAGAAGAGGATAGTTTCATACTGAATTTCCTACTGAACCTGCTTTTTTATTTAAAATTTTCATCTGTCATTTTCATCGCCATCATCTTGTGGCAAAGCTTTGCAAGGGAAAATGCCTCTGCACGGTAATTGTTAGCAGGCGCAAACTCAGTAATGTCTGCTGCAATGACATTTTTTCTTGAAAAGATTTCTGAAAGTATCTCTATTGTTTCATTCCAGAAAAAACCGCCAGGTTCAGGTGTTCCTGTATTTCTTATGAAAGAGGGGTCAAAAAAGTCAGCATCAATTGAAAGATAAACATTTTTTCCAAGCCGTGAAAGTTCAGTTAAAAGTTTTTTCCTGCTGTATTCATATGCCCTTATTGCGCTTACATTCCCGCTGTTTTTCATGAATTCCATTTCATCCACATCCTGCGCCCGCAGCCCGATAATCAGGATTTTATGCTTTTCCTGCATCCTTTTTGAGACGCAGGCATGATTGAACCTTGAATTGTTCCAGGATTCCCTCATGTCAGAATGGGCGTCCAGAACAATTACTGAAAAATCCTCTCCTGATTTTTCCATCCCCAATGTTACGCCAAGGGTTACTGTGTGGTCTCCCCCGATTATTATTGGGAAATCTGTTCCTTTTTTGTGAATTTCAGATATTCTTTTTGAGATTTTTTCTATTGCCTCTCCCTCAGAAGCGCCCTTAAGGCGCATCTTTTCCAATGTCTCAATTCCCAAAAGAAACGGCTCTTTATCGAATTGCTCATCATAATATTCAAGGTTGTATGAGGAATCCAAAATTTTTTCAGAGCCGCGAATTGCGCCCCTTCCCCAGGTTGGCTTTCCCTCATATTCAACAGGGATTATCTTGAATCTTGAGCTTTTTCTGCTGTATTCCTCCGGCATATTCATGAATCTCATTTTTTTCACCTGCATTTTATCCAATTATCTCAGTTGGTATTTTTTTCAGCCCGTCAAAATCAGATGCAAAATTATATGCTCCTGCATTCAGGAAAACAATTTCATCCCCTATTTTCGGATTCTTCAGGAAAACCTTGTACCTGAATATGTCAATTGAGTCAGGAGTGCATCCCTTTACAACATACGCCTTTCCGTGCTCTTCATCTGTTTCGCCGTCAATGAGAAGCCTTATGTTCATTACAAATGTGTCCATGCAGGAATTATACACAGAGCAGTCGAGAACAATGTTTCTTTCAAATATGCTTTTTATGTGGGCAACCAATTTTATTGACGGCGCTGCAATGAACCTTCCCGGCTCAACAATAAGCATTATTCCTTTTTTGTTCAGCCATTCCCTCAGTTCGTTTATTTTCTTTAAGATGCTTTCCTCGTTGGGGTTTGAGTTCCTGTATTCAGAGGGAAGCCCGCCCCCGATATTCAATGTGTAGATTGACTTAAGGGTTTTTTCATCAAGCGAATCTGAAATCTCATCCTTAAGGCTCCATTCGCTTATGTTCTGTGTTTTCCTGTGGACATGTATTCCGATTTTCTCTATGTTTTTGATTCCCCTTATTTTTTCAACTGCAGAATTTATCTCATCTGCGCCCATTCCGAAAACAAAGTGCTTTCCAGTGTATATTGTGTTCTCCTTCAGCTTCATCCTGAGAAACACCCAGATTTTTTCATTTCTCCCCTTTATTGCATCAAGCAGTGTCTTAAGGTCAGCTGAATTGTCAACTACAAACTTTCTTATTTTGAGTTTAAGAAGTTTTTTTATCTCATCTGCATCCCAGGCAACCGCGAAAAAGATTATCCTCTCTTTATCCCTTATGCTTTTTATGTATCCGGAAGAGGAAAGGCTGAAGAGGCATTCTGATTCTTTTTCAAGGACTTTTCCAACTTCAGGGTTTGTCTTAAAGCTGTAGGATACAAAATCAGAAATCTTTTCTATCTTTTTCAGCTGGCTAAGGACTTTTTTTCTGCTCAGAATAAATTTGGGCGGCTTATTCATTTTTGCCTTCTCCGATAACTCCGCTCAATGAAAGCTCTTCAAGTGAGCCCATCATCACCAAAGGGAAAGTTATTGTCACATCCCCTATTACTGTTACTGCATCTGCATCATCCTTTATCTTTCCCCAGCTTTTGGCTTCATCAGTTGTTGCTCCGCTCATGCTTCCACTCATTGCGCTTGCTGTTGTCATGTATACCGCATAGTCCATTCCCCCGTTTATCAGGGTTGAGAGTATTGCATAATGCTTTGACACTCCTCCCCCAAGGCAGATTATCCCCTTTTTGTCATCCTGGCTTGTTGATATTACTATTTCCTTGAAGTCCTTTACGCTGTCTATTATGAAATCAGGATGCTTTTCCTGGAACATGAACAGGTGGAATCCAAGTGCGCCGTCAGTTATTGCAGGGCAGAATATCGGGACATTTCTTTTTGCAGCCTGATAAAGTATTGAATGGGAATCATTCAGCATGAGCCCGATTTCCCTGAAGAATTCTGATGTTGTGAGCCTCTTGCTTTTTTTGTATATCCG
>JAPLZQ010000123.1 GCA_026394965.1 Candidatus Woesearchaeota archaeon | reverse complement strand
GAACCTGTCCTCAATTCCAATTTACGGCTGGATTGTGTTTCTCACTGCAATCCCTTTCTCAATAGCGCACATTGCATCAAACCTGATTTTTGCATCAGGGATTCCAAATGCAGGGAATTTTGTCAGCAAAAAATTCGGCTTTGAAAGGATTCCTGCCTGCAGAAAACTTGCTGAAACCCTTAAATCGCGGCTGGAAAATAATAATATTAAGGAAGAGCAGTAAAGCAGATATAATTTTGAAAAATAAAGAAATTTAAATCCTTATTTCAGCCTTAATACTTCAAGGTTTCTCGGCGCTGCTGTCTCAACATGGTAAGTCTTGTGCATTGAGCTTGCAAGGTCAAGGCATCTTGAGTTCTCTCCATGCTGGACAATTACCTTCTTCGGCCTTGGGTTGCACTTGTATACAAAGTTCATGAGCTCTTTCCTGCTTGAGTGCCCTGAGAATCCCTCTATTGTCTCAATCTGCATGTTTATCTTGACAAGCTCCTGCCCCCCGTTTCCGTTTCCCATTGTAAGCTGGGTTTCGCCGTGCTGTATCCTTCTTCCAAGTGAGCCCTCTCCCTGGTAGGATACGAAGAGGAGCATGTTCTTTGGATTGCTTGCAAGCTGCCTGAGGTATTCAACTGATGGACCTCCCACAAGCATTCCTGAAGTGGCAAGTATTATGCATGCGCCTGTTTCCTCAATCACCTGTGTCCTTTCCTTCGGCGAGCCCACTCTCTTGAAAATTTCCGAGAGGAATGGGTTCTGGTTTTCTTGGAATATAAGCCTTCTCACAGTGCTGTTCAGGAATTCAGGGTATGCTGTGTGTATTGCAGTCATGTCCCACACAATCCCGTCAACATAAACAGGGATGTTTGGAAGCTCCCCGTTTCTTATCATTGATTCAACAGTGAGCATTATCTCCTGCGCCCTTCCTGTTCCAAGGACAGGGACAAGCACCTTTCCTCCCCTTGTTATTCCGTCTATTATTATCTTCCTGAAGAAGTCATCGCACTCCTTTCTTGAGGGCATTTCATAGTCGCGCCCTCCGTAAGTTGCTTCAATTATGAGGGTTTCAAGCCTTGGGAACTCTGTTGTTGCCGCCTCAAAAAGCTCTGTCTTTGCATACTTCATGTCTGCTGTGTAAAGCATGTTGTGGAGCCCGTTTCCTATGTGAATGTGCACCATTGCGCTTCCAAGTATGTGCCCTGCATTGTAAAGGGTTATCCTTATGTCAGGGGTTATGTCAGTTACCTCATCATAGTCAAGTGTTATTGTGTGCTTGACCATCTCTTCAATGTCTGCTGAGTCGTATATCGGCTCCTTGCCGTCTGATTTCATAATCTTGACAAAATCAAGAAGCGTTAATGCTGTTATGTCCCTTGTTGGGGCTGTGCAGTAGACAGGTCCCCTGTAGCCGTACTTGAAAAGGTATGGTATAAATCCTGAATGGTCCAGGTGGGCGTGGGAAAGTATTATTGCATCAATCTGTCCTATCTGAAGCTCAGGCGCCTCTATGTGAGGGTATGCGCTCTGGTCATTTGCTGCAACATCAATCCCGCAGTCAAGAAGTATCCTTGATTCCGGCGTCTGAAGGAAAAGGCATGATCTTCCAACCTGCCTTCCTGCTCCGAGGAAAGAGATTCTCACCCATTCCTGCCTTTTTTCCCTTATCCAGCCGTCGTAAATCCTGTGCCCTGTGTTGTTCAGGAATTTTCTCCTGAAGTCAGACTGCTGGTACAATACCCCCCTTATGTTTTCAATTATCTTTGATTTAATGGCAGGCTTTCTCCTTACAATAGGAATCCAGAGCGTCTTTTCCTTTATTTCCCTGAGGATGCTTCCCTGCTTTCCTATTGCAAGCCCTGGCTTTTCAGCCTCAATTGTCAGTTGGGATCTCTGGGGGTCAAAGAGTATGGTTCCCATTCCTGCTTCCTCTGGAATGAGCTTCTTTATTATTTCCTCTGTCTCCTCAGTATCCATTGTTATGGATGGGTCTGGGCGCAGTTCAACCCTTTTCTTTATGTCATTGACAATCTGCTTTATTATCCCCTGGTTGTCCAGGAAGAATTCCTTGTCCTTTGTGTATATGACTATGTTTGCGCCTTCAAATCCTGCATCGCTTATCTTGTCTGCAGGGAGGGACTTCATGACTTCTGTCAAAATTTTGCTTTTGCTTCCTACCATTAAAGAATCCCCTTTAGTATGCCTAACTGCTTTTTTCTAATCCGCTTTTTTTTTAGATAATAAGATTCAATTGATTCTGAAAAATAAAAATATAAAGAACACGGCTTATGCCGGTATTCCTGAGCTGATTTCCTTATCAATCACTTTTTTTATCCCTTCGCCTGTGATTGTCACAACATCAAATCCGCTTCCTGATGCAGCATCCCTCTGGAGCGCTGCGTTTAGGCACTTGACAGCAAGCTTGACTCCCTCATCAACGCTCATTCCCTTCTTGTAGAGCGTCTCAAGCACTCCGAAAACCATTACGCTTCCAGAGCCAGATGAAATGTATTCGTCGCACAGCTCTATAGTTCCGTCTGGGAAAAGGTCATAAAGGAAAAACCCGTCTGAGTCCTTTCCTGCAAGGATGAAATGCGACACTCCAGGTATTGTTGAGTATTTTCTTATGTTGTCATATACAAGCCGGGAAACAAGGTTTGCAGCCTCTTTTACGCTTACCTCAAGCCCGGTCCTTATCGACTTGAGCTTGATTTCAGCCCTTGATATTTTCACAAGAAGCTGGGCGTCTGAGGCAGTTCCTGCCATTGTGACAGCCATATTGTCCCCAATCTGATGGATCTTTTCTGTCTTCTTGCTTGCTATAAGGTATCCTGCTGTTGCCCTCTTGTCTGCAGCAAGGACTAACCCGTCCTTGCACACAAGCCCTAAAGTTGTAGTGCCAGTTTTTATGATTTCATTTTCCATTTGAATCACTTAGAAACCTCTTGTCTCTTATTTCAAAAGAACTAATAATAATGGAAGAGAAAAACTGCCCATATATAAAGCTTGCGATTTTAAGGTTTGGCTTATGGCTTGGAATAAAGCCATTTCATAAAATGAGGAGGATATAAGGAGAATAATCAATCCTGTTGCAAATATAAAGAAAATATTTTATACTTATGCGAATAATTATCCTTGGGGTGATAAATATGTTAGAGCAGATTAGCTATTTTCCAATTTTTGGAAAGCCGCTTATAATTTATATTGGGATTTTCGCTTTGCTTTTTTTCCTTGCAGCAGCCGCAATTCCATCCTGGAACAGGAAAATGAAGAAGAAGATTCCAATAGGAAGGCATTTCCTCTTTGCAAAAATAGGAATTGCATTAGGGATTATTCACGCATTGCTTGTATTTCTTGCAAGCATCTAGAAATTTTTTTGGATTTTTTTAATTCTATTAAATTCTATTATCTTATCTGCTTTCCATAGAAGTAGAAAATATTCCCTTTCTTGTATTCTTTCTTCTTCATGAAGTTCTGCATTCTCTTGTTTGTCACAAGGACAAGGGCAGAAATGCTGGTTACCTTTCTTTCCATGCAAACTTTCTCAAACTCATTCACGAGAAGAGTTGCAATCCCTCTCTGCCTGTATTCCGGCTTCACATAGAGGGCAACCATTTCGGCAAAGCTCTTGTTCTTCCAGAATTCGGCAAGGAGAAATCCCCCGATTTTTCCGCTGTCATCAGCAACAAGGACAAGATTGTGGAGCCCGTCGCGGATTGAGTCCTTTACCCATTCTTCGCTGTAGTAACAGCGTTCGTCTTTGTAATCCTGAAGCTGCGGAGTTGAGTTTAATACTGCCATTAATTCTTTGAAATCAGATATTTTTCCTTTTCTTATTTGCAAGCATTCCAGTCCTCTGTTTGGAATTGTTTCAGATGAAAGCCATGCTTAAATATTTTTGTAAAGCCCTTTTAAGCACTCTTTGGTTTCGCAACCGGGCAGTTAATCACCTTTTAAGCTGGTTTTGTCAATAAACTATTTAAGCAGGCTCTCTAACCTGAATTTCATGGAAGACTCTTTAAGGACAGGATTCAGCTTCGGACTGACATCAGCAGTAATAACTACTCTTGGGCTCATGATTGGGCTGAATTCCGGCATTGGCACAAAGATTGCGGTTGTTGGGGGAATTCTCACAATTGCAATTGCAGATGCTTTCTCAGATGCATTCGGAGTCCATATCTCTGAGGAATCAGAGAACGCCCACACTCCCATGCAGGTCTGGAAATCCACTTTTTTCACTTTCATAACAAAGCTCGTGTTTGCCCTCACTTTCGTGATACCAGTTTTGCTCCTGCCTCTTGGGAAAGCGATGATTGCAAGCGTTTTATACGGGCTTGCCCTCCTTTCGATTTTCAGCTATTTCATGGCAAGGAAGCAGAATGAGAATCCGCTTAAGGTGATTTTAGAGCACCTTACAATAGCGATTACTGTTGTCATAATAACAAATTATGTTGGGGAAATCATAAAAGCGGTTTTTGCCTAAACTTAGAAAATTATTTAAAACAACATCTATACCCTATTTTGGGGTGATTTGATGAATAAAACAATTGAGAACCTTGCAAAGGCATTTGTGGGTGAGAGCCAGGCAAGGAACAGATACACCTTCTATGCAAGCACAGCAAAAAAAGAGGGGTTTGAGCAGATTTCTGAGATTTTCATGATAACAGCGGAAAATGAGAGGGAGCACGCAAGCTGGTTCCTGAAGATGATTATCGGGCTGAAGAAGGACTTCAATGAGAACCTTGACCTTCTTCACATAACAACAGATGTGCCCACAATCAGGGGGACAACCCTTGAGAACCTGAAATCAGCTGTTGCAGGGGAGCATGAGGAATACACAAAACTATATCCTGAATTTGCGAAGGTTGCTGAGGAAGAGGGCTATCCCGAGATTGCAGCAAGGATAAAAGCAATCGCAGTTGCAGAGAGCCATCATGAGGAAAGATACATCAAGCTTCTCAAGAATGTTGAGGAAGGGACTGTTTTTAAGAGGGACAAACCAGTGTGGTGGGTGTGCAGGCAATGCGGTTATGTTTATTACGGGGTTTCCCCGCCAGAAGCCTGCCCTTCATGCGGGCATGACAAGGCATTCTACCAGGTTAAGAGCGAGGATTTTTAGGCAGGCATCTGCCTTATTTTTTGCCTTTTTGCCTTCGCTTATGAAAACCTTTAAATAATGTCTAAAAAATATTTTTTTAAAATGAAGATAGCATTCTTTGAAATGGAGGGCTGGGAGAGAGAGTATATAGAGAAGAACCTGAAGGGAAACTCAATCTCCTTTTTCAATCAGCCATTGACAAGCGATAATGTGAAAAAAATCAGGGATTTTTCTGCAGTTGCAATAGCAATCCGCTCAAGGATAGACGCAAAGATTCTTGATGAACTTCCGAATGTAAAGCTCATTGCGACAAAATCAACTGGCTTTGACCACATTGATATTTCAGAGTGCAGGAAGAGGGGGATAACTGTGTGCAATGTCCCTACATACGGGGAAAACACAGTTGCAGAGCACACATTTGCATTAATACTCTCGCTTTCAAGGAATATCCATAAGGCGTATGTTAAGTCAATGAAAAACGACTTCTCGCTTGACAATCTCAAGGGGTTTGACCTCAAGGGAAAAACACTTGGTGTTATCGGCGCAGGGCACATCGGGCTTCATGTTATAAGGATTGCAAAGGCATTTGGGATGAAAGTTCTTGCATTTGACATAAGCCGAAACAATTTCCTCTCAGAGGTTCTCGGGTTTGAGTATGCACCGATGGAATATGTCCTTAAAAGTTCTGACATAATAACCCTTCATGTTCCATACAACAAATTCACTCATCATCTGATAAACAAGGATACGATAAAGAAGGTTAAGAAGGGCGCGATTCTGATAAACACATCAAGGGGCGCAGTTGTTGATACAGAAGTGCTGATAAAGGCGCTTGATGACAAGACCATTTCTGGGGCAGGCTTGGATGTGCTTGAGGGCGAGGAGCTGATAACTGAGGAAAAAGCCCTCCTTAATTCAGGCAGCAAAGATTCCTCATTTGAATCCTCAGCATTAAGAAACAACAGGATTCTGATTGCAAAGGACAATGTTGTATTCACTCCGCATATTGCTTTTTACAGTGGAGAGGCGCTCAAAAGGATTCTTGAGACAACTGTTGAGAGCATAAAGTCATTTTCAAAGGGGAAAATTGAGAATTCTATTCAGTGATAAAAAGAGGATGAAAAATGAAAGATGATGAAAAATTCATGAAGCTTGCAATTGTGAAGGCATTTATTGGAATAGAGAAGGGGCAGAGCCCATTCGGAGCATGCATTGTCAAAAATGGGAAGGCAGTTTCAATCTCAAACAACACAGTGAAAAAAGCCATTGATTCAACAGCGCATGCAGAGATAAATGCGATAAGGGATGCCTGCAGGAAGCTTAAAACATATGACCTTTCAGGCTGCACCATATATTCAACATGCGAGCCCTGTCCCATGTGCTTTTCAGCATGCCACTGGGCAAAGATTGGAAGGATTGTTTATGGCGCAAAAATATCAGATGCAAAATCCATAGGGTTTAATGAGCTCTCAATATCAAATGCAGAAATGAAAAAGCTTGGGAGCAGCAAGGTTAAGGTGGAGGGCAACTTTATGAGAAGGGAAAATCTTGAGCTTTTCAAATTCTGGAAGAAAAGGCACGAAGACGCATATTGAGGAAAAGATTTATATAAAAATAATATCTTTCTGATTCCCAATGAATCAAATCCTTATTCTCCTTATAATCTCTGCAACAGCGCCCCTCCTCGGCGCGCTGATTGGAATTCTTAAAAAACCCTCGAAGGAGTTCATGTACATCCTTCTTGCATTTGCAGCAGGAGTTATGCTTTCTGTGTCATTTCTTCAGCTGATGCCTGAAAGTGTGAGGATGTCCTCAATCTGGATTAGCGCAGTGGGGATAGTTGTCGGCTCTCTTCTTATGTATGCATTAGACAAGATTATTCCACATCTTCATCCTGAATTGGGCTCGCAGGAGCAGGGCGGAAAACTCAAGAAAAGCGCAATCTATCTTATAATCGGGATTTTCATGCACAACATTCCTGAGGGAATGGCTATTGCAATAGGGGCTTTTTCAGGATTGAAAGTCGGCTTTGCCATTGCATTAAGCATTGCAATCCATAACATTCCCGAGGCGGCATGCACCTCTGCATCGTATTATTATCTCACAAGAAAAAGGAAAAACTCTTTTTTCCTCGCATCGCTTACCTCTATTTCCGTGCTTATCGGTTTTTTCCTGCTTTATTTCTTTTATCAAATAATTCCGGAAAGCTCCATCGGGCTTCTAATAGGCGCTACAGCAGGAATAATGATTTACATCTCAGCAGATGAGCTTATCCCAAGCTCATGCTCGCTTTCAGGAAGCCACGCAACAATTTTCTCGCTCATTGCAGGAGTGGTTATTGTAGTGCTTCTGGGATTAATATGAGAAATATGAAAATTTCTTATGCTTCAATCTGCTAGATGCATTAAACAGCAGCATTAAATTAGGCAGGAGCATTAAATATTCAAGACAATATTAAAGAATAACACTATGACTACAGCTGATTGTTTTATTTTCTTCTTGGTTCATTATGATTTTTCCCAAATCTTCTTAGAATTTTTCCTTTGATTCTTTTAGACTCATAAATATCATAAATAATTTCTCCAGAGTCATAAAAAGATTATAGAATTTTAAATGCAGTTTATAATGCATTTAGAAAAAAATAATGAAAGGCCATGCATAAAGTAGGAATGAAATTGTTGGTAACTGCGGGCTGAATGCGTCGTATTCCTTCGCACGTACACCCCAGTTCCATCAAACTCATCTTCTATGAGTATTTCTAGTGTCTCTTTTCGAGGCGGGTTTCAAGTTTAGATGCTTTCAACTCTTATCCCTTGGCGCGTAGCTGCCCGGCTTACCTTATCAGATAACCGGTTGACCAGTGGCGCCGAACCTTTGTTCCTCTCGTACTAAAAGATCCTTCCCCTCAGACACTTTCGCATTTCCAGTAGATATTAAACCAACTGTCTCGCAACGTTGTGAACCCAGCTCACGATCCCTTTTAATGGGTGAACACCCCCACCCTTGGCTGCTTCTGCACAGCCAGGATAGGAAGAGCC
>JAPLZQ010000122.1 GCA_026394965.1 Candidatus Woesearchaeota archaeon | reverse complement strand
TGGGTTGAAGCCGAGCTTTTCAGCAGAGAATGCAATGAGAGTTGAGTCAATCCCCCCTGAAAAAAGCACTCCCATCCTTTCATTTTTTCCTGAAATGCGCTTTTTCACAGCAGATAAAAAAAGCTCCATCAGTTTTTCAGAAGCAAAAGATTCATCTGAAACCAGCTCATTTTTCAGATTGGAAAAAGAATTGATGCTGTCATGCCACTCCTCTTCACTTATCAGGCTTCCTTTTCGGGCATACCATTCGCACATGCGCTTTTGGAACTATCTTTATAATAAAAATCTTTGGAAAATGCCCTCTCTTACCCCTATTCGCTAAAAGCAAAATATTTATATATCCCCGCCCAATAGGAGTATTGTTAAGTTGAGGGGTGTAATTTATGAAACTTACTCTTGCAGAGCCTAAATACTTGAAGGACAGCATTTCAATAATTTCTGAGCTTGTAAATGAGGCAAGGATAAATGTGACAAAGGACGCCATTGAGATTGTTGCAATGGACCCTGCCAATGTTGCAATGGTTGTCTTCAAGCTTTTGTCAAGCGCATTTGTGGAATATGACATCGGAAAGCCCGTTGAGCTTGGGATAAACCTCTCAAACCTCAAGCAGATTCTGCGAAGGGCAAATCCAAATGAGACAATGACAATTGAGACAGAGGAAAACAGGCTCAAGATAACGCTTGAGGGAAACACAAAGAGGATATTCTCAATACCATTAATAGAGCTTGAGGAAAAGGAGCAGAAGGTGCCTGAGCTAAAGTTCTCAGCAACAATAAAGACAAGTTCAAGCACGCTCAGCAGCGCAATTGAGGATGCAGACATTGTTGCAGAGTCAGTGAGCTTCATTGCAGAGCCGAAAAGATTCCTGATTTCAGCAGAGGGCGACTTAAGCAAGGCAATGATTGAGATAAAGCAGTCTGAAAGCACAATAATCAGCGTGCAGGGCGAAAAGGCGAGGGCAAGATACTCAATTGAATACCTGAAGAAAATGATAACAGCAAGCAAGCTTTGCGATAATGTCTCAATAAACTTCAGCAATGACTATCCGCTCAGGATTGAATACGCAGAAGTGGACAAGCTCATGATTGCATTCATCCTTGCGCCAAGAATAGAAAACGACTAACGCTTTCCCGAACAACTAAGACGAAGTGATATTGCTATGAGGCCAGTTACGCTAGTTTACTGCTTGAAGGGAAATTCTGTTCTATTAGGTATGAAAAAAAGAGGATTCGGTGCCGAAAAATTAAACGGCTACGGTGGTAAAGTCCAGGATGGAGAAACCATTGAAGAGGCTGCTGTCCGGGAACTTTATGAAGAAGCAAAAATCCAGGCAGTTCCTTCTGATTTAGAAAAAGTTGCAATAATAGATTTCTATTTTGATGATGTGCCTAAAGAGAAAAACTTGAACCAGACAGTGCATGTTTATTTTTTGAAAAAATGGAATGGAGAGCCAAAAGAAACTGAAGAGATGAGACCCGAATGGTATGCACGAAATTCACTTCCTATGCAAAAGATGTGGATAGATGATCAATACTGGCTGTCTGGCGTATTGGCGGGAAAAAAGCTGAGAGCATCATTCACATTCGGGAATCAGGGGGCATCAGTTATTAATCATAATATTATATACTCGGAATCATTATAAAGCATAACAATGAACTTCAGAGATTAATAGGCACTATTCATGCAGGAATTCATCAAAAACAGCGGGCAGGGCATTACAGCCTTGAATATGACTAAATTATTTTTCTATCTTTAATTTCTCTCTTTAATCTGATTTTTTCTTTTTAAAATATTCTTTAGAATCTTCTTCAGAATCCATACGCTTCCTTTTCAGTAATCTCCTTTATTTCTCTTTCTTTTTTTATTCCCAAGCCCGAAAGTGTTAGATTGCCTATTGACTCCCTCTGCAGGGATATGACTTCATATCCAAGAGAGGACAGCATGAGCTTGACCTGCCTCTTTTTGCCTTCTGATATTGCAATTCTGAGCTTTTTGCCAGGCAGTTTTTCTGCAGAGCAGGGCTTAGTTAGATAGTCAATCTCCTTTCCGTCAAAATCATCAATCTTTATTGTAACTCCTGCCCTAAGTTTTGAGAGCGCATCTTCTGTAATCTCCTTGTCAATTGACGCAGTGTATTCCTTCTTAACTTTTCTCTCTGGGCGCATCATCAGCTCATTTAGCTTTCCGTCGTTTGTCACAATGAGAAGCCCGGTTGTGTCCTGGTCAAGCCGTCCAACTGAGAAAAGAGAGTTTATCTCTTTTCCTGTGAGGGGCAGGCGCTTCTTGCGGATAAAAGAATAAATTGTCTTTGCCTCCCTGTCCCTTGACTTCTGGCAAAAAATCCTCTTTGGCTTGTTCAATGCAATGTAGATTTTCCTTAAAGGGAGAATATGCTTTCCGTTAAGCATCACATCTGCGCTTTCCCTTATCTCATAATTGGGGTTTGTTATATTTTTTCCGTCAACAGAGATGTGCCCTGACTGGATTGAGCGCGCAGCATCATATTTCTCCTCAAATTCCCCTGTCTTTGCGAGATACTGCACCAGCCTGATTTTTTTGCTCATTTCAGTTTCCTTATCCTGCTCTTGTTGTTTGATGCGCTTAAAACCCGAACCTTGGTGTATTTCTTTTCAATGTCTTTTTTAAGTTTGTTGAAGGTGCCTTCCTTTATTGACTCCCTGATTTTCTCCATCAGGCGCTGCATGAAATAAATGTTATGGTAAATCCTCAGCCTGAAGCCAAGCTGCTCCTGAGTTTTTGTAAGGTGATGGATGTAAGCCCTGCTGTAATTCCTGCACACATGGCAGCCGCATTTTGGGTCAATAGGGGAAAAGTCATTCCTGTACATTCTATTGTCAATCTTAAGCCTTCCTTCCCATGTGAAAAGGGTGCCGTGCCTTGCATTCTCAACAGGGAAGATGCTGTCAAATATGTCAATTCCAAGTGAAACGCACTTTACAATATCCTCTGGGCTTCCGAGTCCCATTAAATACCGGGGCTTGTTTTTTGGAGCGTATTTTATTGAGGAATTTATCATTGCATAAGCGTCTTTTTTCGGCTCGCCTATAAAGAGCCCGCCAAATGATATTCCGTCAAAGTTCATCTTTGCCATGAACTTCATGCTCTTAACCCTTAAGTCCCTGTAGAATCCGCCATGCGCTATCCCAAAAAGGAGCTGCCTCTTTGAGGAGTGCGCTTTCCTGCACCTCTTTGCCCATGCATGGGTTTTTTCCATTGAATCCTTTGTTCCGGGATAATCAAGCCCGTAAGGGGGGCAGTAGTCCAGGCACATTGCAACATCTGAACCAAGCTCCTCCTGAATTCTTATTATGTTTTCAGGAGTTAGAAGAATGTTCCTTCCATCAAACGGCGAGCGGAATTTTATGCCCTCGTCAGTTGTTCCGCGGAAGAAGCTTTCCCTAAGGATTTGGAAGCCCCCGCAGTCTGTGAATATCGGCTTATTGAAGTTCATGAACCTGTGGAT
The DNA here is from genome assembly GCA_026394965.1 of Candidatus Woesearchaeota archaeon. Taxonomy (NCBI): domain Archaea; kingdom Nanobdellati; phylum Candidatus Woesearchaeota; species Candidatus Woesearchaeota archaeon. The sequence continues at coordinate 4,430 of JAPLZQ010000122.1, read as the reverse complement.
GTCCGCCGCATTTTTCACAATCTCGGTTCCAGGCGCAAGCGACAATAAAAGGGCATTTGAGATTATTGCCTGAACATCAATCTCCTTTAAATCATGGGGAGATAAGTATCTTGGGGCTGCCTTTGTTGCAACTGGCATGAAAAAGGGAGTGTTTGCATCGCCGTGCGCTGTTGAAAGAACTCCTGTTCGTGCACTGCTCTTTTTGTCTTTTTTTATAACCTTGAACATATTATCCCCTGAAAAATCATCAATTAGAAGTTTTAATGCACTGCTTTTAATTTTTTGCTTTCTATCGCGCCATCTACCTTATCTCAAGGGCGAACTTTACAATGGGATTAACATTTTCAACTGATTTTTTCCCCGCATCATAGACAGGAACTGAGTTTGAGAGAACCTTTGCGCAGAAATAATACACCTTGGCTCCAGGAAGGCACTGCCTTGATGTGAGGAACTTGTTCTCAGGAACATCATTCCAGAATTCAATCGGGCTTACAAAAGCCATTTCCCCGTTGCTTTTGTAGATGATTATTCTGCTTAAGTCCCATTCTGTTTCATATGCCGATAAATCGTCATAAAACCTGAGAGATGCGCTCTCAAAATTTCCGCGGTTGTAATTTGCAGTGTAAATCAGGGTTTTATATTTTATTTCAGGAAGGTCATTGTAAAATGATTCTGTTATTCCGATTTTCATATTTTCACTGACTGAAAAATCTGCATTGTAGGCAGAATAATCCGGTGCAGCCTCAATCCTTATGACATGCTTTCCGTCTGCAGAAGGGACATCTGAGGAGTCTTCCTGCTCAAAGAGGCAGTAGCAGTTGTCATCATTTGAACTGCATTTCTGATAGTAATCAATGAACTTCTCAAAAACTCCCAAGCTGGCATCTGCTTCTTTCGGATTGCAGAAGGGGGTTATTTCAATGACTGAATCTGAAAGCCCAGATGATTGGGCTTTAATGCATGAGTCCCTTTCATAGTAGGATTTTCCTGAGCATGCTGATGCAATCTCCTCAGCCCTTTTTGCAAGAGTGTAATACTCCTCAAAAGAATACTCAATTGATGCCTTGAATGAGGGATTCACTGAATATGAAATCCCGCTAAGCTCCTCTTCAATGGGAACAGGGCTTTTAGGCATTGTTCCCATGCTTCCCTTTCCAAGATACTGAGGAGGCACATAGGTCTGCGCCTTGATTTTTTCAATGTCTTCAGCAGAAATCTCAACGCATCTGCTCCTGAGATTCTTGCAGCTGTTGTCTCCGCCGTCATTAACACTTATCTTAAGAACTTCTTTTGATGTGTCATAGAAGCACAGCGGGTTTACAAGGTTTCCGTCAATCAGCACCTCAAAATGAATATGGGCTCCAGTTGATTTTCCTGTGCTTCCAACTTTTCCTATAACATCGCCGCGCTTAACCTCGCCTGAGCTTCTCACAATCTCGCTGAGGTGGTTGTATGTTGTCTTGAACCCAGAATGGCTTATTACAATCCTGTTCCCATAGCTCCCGCTGTATCCCGAGTAAGTTATTTTTCCGTCTGCAACTGCATACACCGGGCTTCCAGAAGCCAGTGCAAAATCAATTCCCCAGTGGCTGGGGTTTATCCCCAATGCCCTGCTCACATCATAATCCCTTCTTCCATAGCATGAGGTTATAGTTGCTCCTGATTCATCAACGGGCCATCCGACTGCTCCGATTCCTCCCAGGCTTACTGCGCTGGTTGCCTGCAGGCTTATCGGAAGAAGACCATCGGATATTGCCTTTATCTCAAGCATTTTATCATTTTCGCTCAAAAAGAACTCATAATTCCTTGCATCTGGAAGCATCACTGTGCTGTACGCTGAAAGGTATTTGTCAAGAGCATCCTGGTAGAATTCAGTGAAGTTCGCCTTTAATGAATTTTTATTCGGATAGCATTCAACGCCATTTTCATTTTTCCAGAGAGAATAGCCGTTTTCAGAGCCGCATTCTGAAGATGAAAAAAATCCCTTGTCTGCGAATTCAATAATAGAATCATAAATTGCATACTTCCCTGATGTGTCAATGTACACAAGAGCCATCTCGCCCTGCTGATAAGCATACAGAATCTTGAACTGCTCGCTCCCGATTCCTGCTGTCATCTTCTTCTCCTTCTGGAAGAATCCCATAAAAAGAAAGGTGAATATTATTATGGATGTGATGGTGAGAAAAAGGACAAGCACATTCCCTCTTTTCCCAATAAAAGCCATGAAGGCAATATTTGCCGGGAGATTTATAAATTTATCTTACTCCTGTTATGAAGCCAATTGTGAATCTGAGAATTAACTTTTTGCACAACACTCTTTTTTTAAAGGAAAACTTTATAAAAACTCAGGGATAGATTCACTTTAAAGAGCTAAAAAGTTTGAAAAAGACAGGTGTATTGAAGGAATGGGATAAAGGAAATTCCGGAATAAAGGAGATAATCATATACGGAAGAGGCGGGCAGGGAGCTGTCACAGCTGCACATCTTTTGGCAATATCCGCATTCTACGACGGAAAGGAAAGCCAGGCATTCCCGAATTTCGGTGTTGAGAGAAGGGGCGCCCCTGTCCAGGCATACTGCAGGATTTCTGATTCAAAAATAAACCTAAGAAGCCAGATTTATCACCCGGATTATGCTGTTGTGCTTGACCCAAGCCTTCTCCCCCTTGTGGATTTGAAGAGCCTTGCAGAAAGAAAAGGAACGCTTATAATAAATACAAACAAGAAAGCAGGAGAGCTATGCCTTCTTGCAGACAGGGAAACAATAGGAGAAATAAAGATTTTAACATTTGATGCATCCTCAATTGCTCTTGAAGTTTTCAAATCAGACATAGTCAACACTGCGATGGTTGCAGTATTCGCGTCATTAACAAAGGAAATATCAGAAGAATCAATGGTTAAAGGGTTATATGAAATTTTTGAAAGGAAAGATATCCTCAAGAAAAACATAGATGCAATCCAGAAAATCTGCAGCGCATGCAGGCTTCATGAATAAGCCCGAACTAAACTCAAGTGATTGGATTGAACAGGGAAAACAGCAAAAAAAAGGAATGCGATTATGAAATGGGCGGAATAGTTCTTACTGTTGGCGCTGTTGTGGAAAAGCCAGGCTCAACAGTTGCAAACAAGACCGGCAACTGGAGGAGCATGAGGCCCATAAAAGACCCAAAAGTGTGCATAAAATGCGGAAGATGCTGGGTATTCTGCCCTGAAAACGCAATATCGCCTGACATTGAGACAAACTATGATTACTGCAAGGGCTGCGGAATCTGCGCAGAGGAGTGCCCGGTAAAGGCAATAAAAATGGAGAAAGAGAAAAAATGAAAAAGGAAATTATGGAAAAACTCAATGAAGAAGAAAAGGATGATGAAGCTGCTCTCAGGGAAATAATTTCCAGGGAAAAAGGATTGGATGCAATAGTATCAATCTTTTCAGCAAGAATTGCCTCAAGATACGGAGCTGAATTCGGAGGGGTATTGAGGCTAAATTACAAGCCGCTTGAAAAGGAAATAGAGATAATAACCCCGGCAAAGGATGCAGAAATAAGGATTAAGGCAGATGATATTTCAGAGCTGCCAAACCAGATTATGATACTAAGGGAAAGAAAGAAAAAAATGGAAGAGATTCTCGAATGGAAGAAAAGCAGGAATCTCGCATGAATTTCGGGGAATAAAAATGAAGAAGGTAATTGAGGCAAGCGACGCTGTTGCAACAGCAGTAAAAATGTGCAGACCTTCTGTCATACCTGTTTATCCAATAACACCGCAGACACACATAGTTGAGAGGCTTTCGAAGTATGTTAATAACGGAGAGCTTGATTCAGAGATGATTGATGCTGAATCAGAGCACAGCGCAATAAGCGCAGCAATGGGCGCATCTGCCTGCGGAACAAGGGTTTTCACTGCAACAGCATCCCAGGGGCTTGCCCTTATGCACGAAATTCTGTTCATAGTTTCAGGAATGAGGCTTCCTGTAGTAATGGCTGTTGCCAACAGGACTCTTTCTGCACCAATAAACATATGGAATGACCAGCAGGATTCAATTTCTGCAAGGGATTCGGGCTGGATACAGCTGTATGTTGAGAGCGCACAGGAGGCATTTGACACAACAATCATGGCTTACAAAATTGCCGAGAACAGGAAAGTCCTTACCCCTGTTATGGTATGCCTTGACGGATTCACGCTTTCGCATGTCTTTGAACCGGTTGATATTCCCGAACAGAGGAAGGTTGATTCATTCCTGCCAAAATATTCGCCATTATATTCCCTTGATGTAAAGAAGCCCATGAGCTTTGGACCAATAGGATTTCCAAACACATTCATGGGATTCAAAAAAATGCAGCAGGATGCAATAAACAATTCAGCATCTGTTATCAAATCAGCCAATGATGAATTTGAAAAGGAGTTTTCCCGCTCATACGGAGATGGCTTG
>JAPLZQ010000121.1 GCA_026394965.1 Candidatus Woesearchaeota archaeon | reverse complement strand
GCTGCAAGGATTGACTTCTTCAGAAAAAAGGATAAGAAATGAGGTAATTTCAAAATGCAAATCAAAAACTCAAAATTTTACAATGTCTTTGAATCAATTGAAGGCAAAAGGAAGAGGATTTTCACAAGAAACCTTGTTCCTGGAAAAAGGGTTTACGGTGAAAACCTTGTCAATGATTCAGGCGTTGAGTACAGGGAATGGGAGCCGAGAAGGAGCAAGCTCGGCTCGTTCATAATGAAGGGGGCAGACCAGATTGGGCTCAAGCCGAATGATATTGTCCTTTACCTTGGCGCAGCATCAGGAACAACAGTAAGCCACGTCTCAGACATTGTCGGGGAGAACGGCTTTGTGTTTGCAATGGATTTCGCACCGAGAGTAATGAGGGAGCTTGTGCTCGTTTCAGGGAACAGGAAAAACATTTCTCCGATACTTGCAGACGCCAACCAGCCTGAAACATACATGCATCTTGTAAGCCAGGCTGATTTCCTTTTTCAGGACATAGCCCAGCCAAATCAGGTTGAGATTTTCATAAAGAACTCTGATTTTTTCCTTAAGCACAACGGCTTTGGCATGCTTGCTTTGAAGTCAAGAAGCGTGAATGTTATGAAGAATCCATTAGTGCTTTTTAAGGAAGTAAGAACTGAATTGGAGCGGCATTTTACAGTGGTGGACGCAAGGACGCTTGAGCCTTTTGAAAGGGACCACTGCGTCTTCCTCTGCAAGAAGAAATAATTTTAATCTGCAAGGGAATTTAATTATTGCAAGGGAATGTTAAAATGGCAGTAAGGCAAAAGAGGGCGGTATGATGCTTTTCGGGATAATGATTTTTCTCCTTATTGCATTTGCTGCTGTTGTGATACTCTCTTTTTTCTTCAAGTTTTTCAGGGCTTTTGTGAAGCTTGCATCAATAGCCGGATTCATAATAATAGCGTGCCTTCTCATAAACAGCTTTTTCATATACAAGGACTTCCAGGAATTCCGGGAAAGGAACGGGGAGCAGATTCTTTTCCTGCTGAAGGACGGAAAAGCAATAACAAGCGCATTTTCCACCTCCTCATCCAGCTCTTCAATGAACTTCATTGGAAAAGAAGGGCTTGCGATGATAAACCGGAACATAACAAAGAGGGATTACGCATCTATTCTGGACAGCAATTACAAGATATTCACAATCGGGATTGATGCCCTGGAGAGAAACCTTGGAAATGAAACCATGATTAACGAGCAGACATTTTCAAAGGATTCAATCATTGAAGCGCTTAAGTCAGACAATTCCTCAATGTATTATGTTCTTAAGATGCTGGAAATTGGAAAAGTATCTCCCCAGTTAAGCAGAAGTTTTCAGGAGAATATTGCTAAAAATATCGGCGACAGCACAAGCTTCAAGGCGGTTTTCTTCTCAACCGCAGTTGGAGAGATTATGAAGAATCAGCCTCTTTTCATAGTTTTGGAGAGCAGCAGTGGCGGGCTTAGTGTCTATCCTGAAACGCCTCTTTTCAGTGCCTTACGGATGGTTCCATCATCAATGCTTAAGGGGCTTTTTGAAAAAAGCATGGGGAAAGCAGTTTCCCGAATACAAAAATGAAAAACAAAAAAATCTGGCAGTATTCAGCAATCCTGATTTTTTCAGCAATAATCCTCGCCTCCCTTTCATTTTTCGCAGTGGGTGAAACAGCCATTGCAAGCAGAAGCTTCTATTCCGGTGATACATTCACAAGCGCAAACATCGCATTTCAGATTAACCTCGGCTCATGGCTTGACAGGGTAATAATATCAAGCGGAAAAGATTTTTTAAACATCCAAAACAACACCTGCGCAGTTTTAAACAGCACCAAATTCTGCCTTAGGGATATTGTGCTTGATTCAACAACGAGAAAGTACAAGGCAAATCTTGAAATCTACTCTGTGAATGCTGAAATCAAAATCCGCAGGACAATCTCAAAATCAGAGCTTCTTATTGGAGAGGAGGCAAGCATCGGAGTTAAGATTGAGAACAAGGGCGGCTGGTCTGCAACAAAGGTTCTTTTTATTGATGAAATCCCAAAAGAGTTTGAGATAAGAACAACAAACGGAACATCCTTAAAAGGAAACATAATTATTTGGGAGGGAATTTTAAACAATGCCACAAGCGAGTCCTTTTCCTACATGATAAGGGCTGTTGAAAAGGGGGAAAGCTCTTTTCGCGCCAACCTTTCCTATTTTGACGGAATGAATGAAAGGGCAGTCCTTTCAGAGCTGATATCAGTCAAGACAACATCCGCTGTTGAAGAGAAAATAATCCTTGGGAAGGAAAAGGCATACATCGGCGAAACCAACAATGTGACGATAAACCTGACAAACAGGTATTCCCAAACCATCACAATAAACTCTTTTGAATTTATCCCGGACAATTCAATCTTAGTTGTGCTGCCCGGAGAGCTTAAGAACAGCAGCGGAAGGTACAAAAAGGATAATTTTGCAATAAACCCCAATACAACTGCAAGCTTCCAGATTCTTTTCAAGAGCAGGCTTTCCGGAAGCGCCGAGTTTGAGATTTCATATGATTATACTGACACGCTGGGAATTAAAAGGAGCGCCACCTCAAGAAAGAGTGTAAAAAGCGAAAACAAGCAGATAAACATAAGGACAAGCTTTTCAGACGGGGAAAATATTGAAAGCGAATCAGAGAAGATGATTCGGGTTTATGTTGAAAACCCAAGCAATTTTATCTCAATAAAAAATGTTTCAATATGGCTTGATACAAACCTAACTTATTTGCAGAATGAATTCCTGGATACAATTGAGCCTGCAACCCAGAAATTAATATCAAACACATATTACAAGGCGCCTTTTGTAAATGCAACCGAGTCATTCCCGTTTAAGATAAGGGTTTCATACAATACTGAATACGGCGAGAGCTATGAAAAAACCCTGAATACTCTTGTGAGGATAAAGCCTCCTGAAGCGCTTGAGATTTCAAAAACCTATGAAACGTCAATAGAGGAAGAATCCTACGCTTACATCCAGATTTCAGTAAGGAACGGAAGGCAGATAGACCTTCCCTCTGTGATTGTTTATGAGACAATCCCGGAAGGAATTTCAGTTTACGGAGTAACAAGAAAGGAAACCGGGCTAAGGGCAGGCTCAACTTCAACAGTTTACATTTACAAGATAAAAGCGCCAAAAGTGATAAACAGGACGAATTATGAGATTAACACAACTGCTGAGTATGTTTACAGCAATTATTCATATTCTTTCACGCGCGCTTCCCAGATAAGCGTTGTCCCAAAAATTCTTTCGCTTTCAATTGAAAAGACAATTGCAGAAACTGACATTCACAAGGGAAGGATTCTCACTGTGAATTACAAGATAAGGAACACTGACAACGAGATGATAAAGAACATAAGGATTTATTCAAAAGTGCAGAGGGAATTTGACCAGGTGTCTCCAAAGCCCTATCTTTTCATAGACAAGCTTATGCCTAATGAGTTCCAGTCAATCACCTCAGAGGAAAGGATAAGGCCTAAGCTGAACGGAAGCAACTCACTTAAGGAAAGCGTTGTGGTTTATGAGGACTCATACGGAAATGTTTTTGAAAAGAACTCATCAGCAATATCAGTTTCCGCTTTGGAAAGCGCAATTTCAGGACCTGCGCTTCTCCTGAACAAGAGCGCAGCAATCATAAACAGGTCAGGCTCATATTACGCAAACATTTCAATAAGGGTAAGGAACATTGGGACTCTTGGGACTTCCGGGATAATTTATGATTCAGAGCGGATGTTTTATGCCAATATTGAGCAGGGAACAGAGAGCATAATAAGGTATGCGGTTAATGTCTCTTCAGAGATTAGCAGGAATCCTTTACTGAAGAAGCTTTTCCTGGGCGAGGCAATTGCAGAATACAATTATTCAGACAAGATTTTAAGGACTTCCTCGGGAGCTGCATATGCAGATATCCCAATAACTGCTGAGAAAAAGCAGGAAAATCCAGTTCCTGAAAAAACGCCATCTCAAATCTTACCCCAAACACCCAGCCCTGAAAAAGAGCCGGAGAAGAAAAAAGAGGAGGAGAACAAAAGCGGAACAGCAGAGGGAATGATAGAGGGAAGGCGCTATGAGAATTTCCTGGACGGCTTGATAAACTTTTTCATAAAGATTTTCACATTCAGCAGAAAAAGAGGATAAGGTGATGAAATGAGGGTAACAAATGACACAACGCTTGCGCAGGCTCTTGAGATAAAGGGTGCAGATGAGATAATATCAAAATTTAATCTGCCTTGCATGGGCTGCCCTATGGCGGGGTTTGAAATGGGAATGCTTAAACTTGGGGATGTGTGCAGGGCTTACGGGATTGACGGCGATTCTCTTATAAAAGAGCTTAATTCACTTTCTGAGAAGGCAGGGAAAAAGCCAAAAGGCAGGGCAAAGAAATAGGATAAGAACAGAATTTGGGATTTCAATCTTTCTTTTTCATTGTTTTTTATTTTTCTTTCTTTTTATGTTTTATTGGCAAGATTTTTAAACATGCATTTTATCTTCCCTGATGATGGCAAGGCGCTCAAGGCACGTTTCTGAGGAAGGAGGAAAAGATTCCTTTGCTTCTGGAAATTTTGAGAAGATTTCCAAAATTCACAGTGATTCCTCTCTTGACATAATTGAGGATACTGTTCTGAAGGGCAAGCAGGCGCTTGTTTTTGCAAATTCCAAGCCGCGCGCAGAGAAAGCAGCTGAAATGGTCTCAAAAATACTTAAGCCAACTCCTGAGGAAAGCGCAAAGCTCAATTCCATTGCAGAGGATATTTTAAATGCCTTTTCAAAGCCCACAAAGCAGTGCGAAAGGCTTGCATCCTGCGTAAAGAAAGGCGCTGCGTTCCATCACGCAGGGCTTGCCCAGAAGCAGCGCGAGCTTGTTGAGGACTCATTCCGGAACAGGATTATAAAGATAATCTGCTGCACCCCGACCCTGGCATACGGGCTTGACCTTCCTGCATACAGGGTTGTTGTGAAGGACCTGAAAAGATTCGGGCACAGGGGAATGGACTGGATTCCAACCCTTGAAATCCAGCAGATGTTTGGAAGGGCTGGGCGCCCGAACTACGACACTGTCGGGCAGGCAGTCTGCCTTGCAAAGGACGAAATAGAAGGGAAGGAGATTTGGAAAAGGTTCATCTCAGGAAAGCCAGAGGAGATTTACTCAAAGCTTGCAGTTGAGCCGGTTCTTAGGACATACCTTCTCAGCCTTATCGCCACAGGATTTGTCAGCAGCCAAAAGACAATATACAGTTTTTTTGAAAAAACCTTCTGGGCTCACCAGTTCCGGGACATGGGGCTCCTCAAGGCAACAATAAACAAGATGCTTGCGCTTCTTTCCTCCTGGAAATTCATAGAAAGCCAGGGCGATGAATTTTCATCAGAAGATTATTTTGTGTCTGCAGACACAATCGGGAAAGAGGGAAAAAATGATTCCATAAGCGCAACAGAGCTTGGAAAAAGGGTTGCTGAGCTTTACATAGACCCGCTTACAGCAAGCCATCTTATAGAATGCATGAAAAATGCGTCAGATACATCTGCCAAAAGCGCCTGCGAGCTCTCTTTCCTGCACATGATTTCAAACACCCTTGAGATGTATCCTCTTCTGAATGTAAAAGTTAAGGAGTATGAGGACATTGAGAAGGTGCTCCTTGAGAAGGGAGAGATTCTGCTTGAAAAGGAGCCTGCAATGTATGATGATGATTATGAGCTCTTCCTTAAGGCATTGAAAACTGCGCTTATGTTCCAGGACTGGCTTGATGAGAAGAGCGAGGAATACCTTCTTGAGACATATGACATACGCCCCGGCGAGCTTTCAGTTAAAAGGGACACTGCAGACTGGCTCCTGTATTCTGCAGACGAGATTTCCCAGATCCTGAAAATGAGAAAGGTTTCTTCAGAGCTGAAAAAATTAAGGATTAGGATGAAATACGGGGCAAGGGAGGAGCTTCTCCCTCTGCTGCGCCTTGAGCACATCGGAAGAGTCAGGGCAAGAGCGCTATACAATAACAGGATAAGAGACATCGGTGATTTGAAAAATGCAGACATCACAACCCTGATTGAGATTCTTGGGAAGAAAACTGCAGTTGATGTTAAAAAGCAGGTTGGGCAGGAGTTCTCAGAGGACAAATTAAAGGTCAAGGAGAACAAGAGAAAGGGGCAGATTAACCTGAATGATTTTTCCCCCTGAGAATTTTATTCATTGCTGCCTTTGGCTTTTTTGCTGAAGAATTCTTTAAGGCATTTGGGGAATTATTGCTGACAGGATTATGATTAATTGGATTATTGCTGATTTCATTATGATTAATTTCATCGTTATTTATTTTGCTGCGGCTTTCGCTGTTTGGCTTATTCCCAAAAGGAGCTGCATAAATCTCCTTTTCTCCTGCTTTATCCTCTGGAGCATCTGGCTTTTCAGCCAAAGTTTTTTCAGCCGCAGGTTTTAACTTGCCGGATTTGAGGATTAGGATTCTTAATTTTTCAATTTCATCTTCGGAAAGGTTCCTGTGCTTGCCTGATTCAAGCTTTCCCAAAAGGATGTTTCCTATTCTTATTCTGAGGAGCCTCTTTACATAATAGCCGAGGGATGAAAACATCCTTTTTATCTGCCCCTTCCTGCCTTCATGCATTATTAAATCAAGGGATGTTCTGCTGCCTGAAACTGTGCTTATTTTCACTGGCCAGGTCATCCCGTCCTCAAGCATTATCCCTTTTCTCAGGCTTTCCAGGTGCTCATCTGTTATCTGCGTGTCTATGTCAACAAGGTATTCCTTCTCTGTTTCATACCTTGGGTGCATGATGAGGTTTGTAAGCTCGCCGTCATTTGTAAGAAAGACAAGCCCCTCTGAGTCAAAATCAAGCCGCCCTGCAGGGTATATCCTCTCTTTTATCTTTATGTAGCTGAGGATGCTTTTTCCCTTCTGGAGCTTCTCCATGCTGCAGATTACAAACTTGGGCTTGTTGAATATTATGTATTCCTTCCTTTCCCGCCTTATTCTTTTGCCGTCTATTGCAATGACATCCCTTTCAGAGTCAGCCTTGTCCCCGACTATTGCCTTCCTGTCATTTATTGTTACGCGCCCCTCGCTTACAAGGAGGTCAGCCTTCCTTCTGGACATCAATCCCGCATTTGCAATTATTTTCTGGACTCTTTCAATCATTTCTTTATGCCAGCGCGAAGCCGCATGTCACGAGAATAAGCGCTACTGCTATAAAAACAGTTATGAATGAAGAGATTCTTCTCTTTGCAGTCCTATACTTCAACACTAACACCCCCAAACGAACATGAATAATTCCCTATTCCTGCGAGGGATAAAATGGCAGTATTTAAAATTTTCTATGAATTCTCTATGAAAGGCGCTTTACGGCTTTTCATGGCGGCACAGCATATTCGCACAGCTTTCTTACTGCGCAAAATCTGCATTTCGGGTTTTTTGCGCAGCTCTCTTTTGCGTGCTCAACAATGAGTGCATGAAACTCCTGGAAAGATGGATAATCCCTTTTTTGGCTTCTTTCAAAAAATTCCCTTATCCTGTCGTAGCTGTCCCTTTCCTGTATAAGCCCCATTCTTGAGAATATCCTTCTTGTGTAGGCGTCT
>JAPLZQ010000120.1 GCA_026394965.1 Candidatus Woesearchaeota archaeon | reverse complement strand
GGGACAAGTCACGGGACAAGTGCGGGACATTTACGGGACATGTCCCGTGAAGAAGAAATCATAGAAAACCCCCATCCAAAGCAGGAAACAAAGCCAAAAACAGCAATAAATAATCCGGAAAGCATAACAGATAATATTCCTGAATCATTTGACAGAAGCAGGTTCCCTGCAAGCGAACTGGAGATAATAAAAACACTTTATTATTACGAGCGCCCGCTGAGCTACGGCGATATTGCAAAATCCCTCGGAAAAAAGGAGAAAAGCATAAGAAACCTGATATGCGAACTGAGAAAGAAGGGAATTGAAATCCTGGATAAGCCGATTGGGATAAGGGAAAAGGGATTTTACCTTAGCGGAAAGGCAAAGATTACGATATCGGGAAGATAATTTCTCAATAATTCTTTTTTATGCGGTTTAAAGGACACCTGAATATGACTTGTCCCTGAAATAAACGGGACATGTCCCGTATTACGGGACAAGTCGGGACATGTCAAACAGCCAGTTTTTGGCATTTTCTGATTAAAAATTAATTAAAAGGTAAAAATGAAAATTTCAATAATTTTCAAAAAAATAAATCAAAACAATTATTTTAATTACTTTAAAAAAAATCTAAGATTCATAAAAAAGATTAAATGGTAAAAGTAAAACTGAGAAAAATTGGATTTAAAGATTAAGCTCCTTTTTTACTGCTTTTAAGGAAGCATTCAAAAACTCCTTCTTAGATAGTGAAGAGTTGAGAGTAAGGATTTTATGCCCTTTCTCAAGAGCTTCGCTTCTGCACACCTCAAAAATCTCGCTTTCAAGGTTTTCTCTCACTTTTGCCTCACTGTAGCCCCTCTTCTCAAGCCTTTTCCTGAGGATTGGAAGAGCGCAGGTGCAGACAATGCACAAATCAGCCTTTTCAGAAGGGATAAAGTGAGAGAGGTGAGAGTCTATGACTATGCCCTTTTTGGGCTTTTTAGAGCATTTAAGCCCTTCTATAAGGGAAATCAGCACCTTGCTTAGCTTTTCTGTATCAACTATGAGGCAATCCCTTTTCAGGTCAAATCCTTCACTAAGCTTATGCTTCTTTATGATTTGCTTGACATCTGCATAGTGAAAAGTGAGAGTTCTGGAAAGGAAATGGCTTAAAATACTCTTGCCTGTGCCTGGCGTGCCTGACACGGCAATCACAAAAAAGTGGTTTTTGCCTGCTTTCCTGCTGTTTTTAGGCGCTTTTGCCTTGTTCAGCCTTCTTCTATTCTGCTTTTTTAGTGTTTTTCTCACTTTTTCCTCATATTTGCCCTTAATCTGGGCTTTGGAGAGCCGCTCTTTTATTTAAATCCTGCTTTTACGCCTAAAAAGCGTATTTGCATTTCTTTGAATGCTGTGAAGTTTTAGGCACTATGAATAAACTATGAATAAAAGTGAGAGTTAGCTTGTTTTTGCTGAAAAAAGGATTGAAAATTAGGTTAAAGGATGGGCTTGATAACTTTGCCTTAAAGCCAAATGCCGGAAAGAATGAAGCAAAAAACTTATTCCAATGAATTTTAAATGGGTTTAGCTCTGTTGCCAGCAATTCCACGACGGAAAATAAATAATGGTTTATTTATGATAACTTAAAGAAAATAGTATTAATATTTATTTCAGATTGAGCTTTCTCTTCTTCTCATCTATCTGCTTCTTGAGTTCTGCAATTCTCTTGAGGTGCCTGTCATAAGCCTGCCTGAACTCATCTTCCATCTCCTTCTTGCTCTCAGTCCGCAGTATTCTTTCAACAAGCCCCTCTTCTCTTATGTTCAGTTTAACCCATTGGGCAAACTCGTCTCTTGAATACCTTGAAAACTCCTCGCTGTCCATGCTCTCAAGCATTTCAATAAGCTCTCCGAGGCTATTTGCATCTGAAAGGCTTCTCTTCTCCTTAACATAGGATTTTTCAGAGCTGCTTCCCTGGACATTTCTTCTCCTGCGCCCAATTTTCCCCCTTATCCTTTCAATAACTGAAATCCTGCCCTTTTCAAACGGCTTTTGGGGAATAAGGGCTTTTGCGCTCTCCCGCAGGCTTGTCCCTGAGGTGAAATTCTCATAGAAAAGAATTGCCGCAAGGAGTATTATTATGTAAACAATTAGCCACAGAATCTCATTCCCCCCAGAAAATACAGAGGTGTTAAACACTATTGCCTTTTTCAAAAGGGACTCTGATATCACAAACGGGTTGAATTGAGCAATCTTCATGACATAAGAAGGCATGCTCTCTATCGGAAGCACAACATTTGATAAGAGGAGGAAGATGCTGCTGATTGAGATTGCAGCCATTGTCGCTGTCTCCTCTGAATGGAAGAGATAACCTATCGCTATGCCCATCAGGATGAACAATGTGGAGATGAGAATCAGGAGAAATCCTATAACGGGAATCATCCTCAGGATGTTTGCATTGAAGAACACCATTGAGATGAACAGCAGGATGAATATCTGCACAACTGCAAGAAGCATGCTTGTAAGATATGCTGCAAAGAAGAATGTTGTGCTGCTTGTCGGCGTTATTAAGTTCCTGAAGTGCGCGCTTGACTTCTTCTCCATCATTATTATCGTTGTTGAAAGTATTATGCTCACAAACATAGTAAGCATTACAATCAGAATCGGGAACATGTAGCCGAGGTATGAGCGGGTTATGACCGGCTTTATCACTGTTGTAACAGGGCTTGCAATTGCCTCGGCGCTCTGCATGCTTGCTGTCCCAAGGCTCTGGCTTATTGAATTGAATGAGTTCTGCAGGATAGCTATCTTCTTCAAATCAGAATCAAGAAGGGCTTTTATTGCGTCAATCTTGGAGGATGCATCGCTTCTCGCAAGCCCTGCCTTGTCAAGCTTCGCCTTTGTCTCATCAAGCTTTGCTTCAACGCTTGTTATGAGGGAAAGGAGAGATGAGGAATTTCCTCCGTATGTCGACTGAAGGGTTGCGTTTATTTCTGAAAGGTCATCAATTGCAGAGTTAATTATGCCTGAATTATTTGAAGTCTTTATTGAGTTGAGAGTGTCAATGCTTAGATTAATTGTCTGCCTTGCAATGTCATTAAGGGAGCTCATCTGGTTTTTCAGGACTGCAATGTTGAAGCTGTCCTTGCTCATTGAAAGGTCAAGCGAATTAAGGCTTGACTTTATTGCAATTACATCCTGGGCTGTTTTAGTATTGGTTGTGGAAAGCTCTGTTAAGATGCTCTTTTTTGAATTGAGCTCAGAAACAGTGTCCCTCATTTTGGTGAGAAGAACATCCGCAAGCCCGGTTGTAATCTCTGTTGTCCTCTCTGAAATCTTTGAAAAGAGGGTGTCTCTTACCATCCAGACGAGATTCACCTTGGAATAATCAACATAGAAGAGAACGCTGTTAGTTTTGTTCCCGGAAAAATCCATTCCAGCGGGAAAGACAACGCATGTGTGCGCCCTCCCTTGTTTTATGCTCTCTATGCAGCTTGACTCTGACTCAAACTCAATTGTCTGGAACTGCGCACCCTTTAATTTATCCACAAAAGAGGCGATAAGGGGCGTTGATTCCGGCGAATAAACGCCTATGTTTATCTTGTATGCATTGGAATTGTCAAATGCAATCCCTGCAAGGAATATGAGAAGGAGCGGACCCAGTATTACTATCAATGCAGAGCCCTTGGATTTTACAAGAAGCCTTATGTTCTTTTTTATTATCTTTAAAACTTTGTGCATTTTGCCCTTATTTGTGCCTTATTATCTTCTCAAAAACCTCATTAAGCGACGGTCTTGCAACATCAACATTGACAATGCTGTCTGAAGATTCCTTGACTGCAACAAGGAGATGGTGCAGAACTGCCTCTGCCTCGGGAGTGTAAATGACAAGCTTATGCCCCTTGTCCACAATCTGAGTTATCTCAAGAAGCTTGGTTTTCCTGAGCTTCTCAACAATTATGTCATATTTTCCGTTTGCGGTCTGGAGGTGA
The DNA here is from genome assembly GCA_026394965.1 of Candidatus Woesearchaeota archaeon. NCBI lineage: Archaea > Nanobdellati > Candidatus Woesearchaeota > Candidatus Woesearchaeota archaeon. The sequence continues at coordinate 10,741 of JAPLZQ010000120.1, read as the reverse complement.
ATCTCCTTGTTGTTGGAAAAGCTTCTCCTAAGCTCCTCAACTGTTCCAACCTCGGCAATATGCCCCTCGTGAAGTATCCCAATCCTGTGGCAGAGGAATTCAAGCTCCATCAGGAAATGAGATGCGATTATTATGGTCTTTCCTTCCTTGTTTATTTTCTTGAAAAGGGAAAGGAGGTCCCCCCTAGTAATTGGGTCAAGGTCTGCTGTGGGCTCATCAAGGATGAGAATTGATGGATTATGTATTATCGCGCAGGCAATGTCAAGCTTCTTCTGCATTCCGCCGGAAAGGAACTTTGCCTGAAGATGCTCCTGCCCAAAAAGCCCGACAAGCTTCAGAGCCCTCTTTGCATTCTCAACAACCAGCTCTTCTGGAAGATCATAAAGCGCGCCGAAATACTCAAGGTTCTGCCAGACAGTAAGCTCTGGGTAAAATGAGGGAATCTGCGCTGCAAACCCAAATGTTGAGCCCACAAGATAAAGATTTTTAAAAACAGACGAGAACTTTTTCTCGCCAAGCGCCTGCTTGGACTGGAACAGCACATCCCCCTCCTGGGGCTTAAGCGCGCCGACAATAGTTGTCAAGAGAGTTGTCTTTCCAGAGCCGCTCATCCCGATTATTCCGAAAATCTCGCCTTCCTTTATCTCAAAACTGGTCTTATTTAGGACAACATGCTGCCCAAATGAGACAGATACCTCTCTTACTCTTACTATGTCCTCTCTCAGAGGATGATGGGAATCAGATGCATTCTTTTCAAGAACAAAGTCTTCCTTATCCGGATTATCGCGCTTTTCGCTTTCCACTTTTTAAAAGAGCAGGGGCAAAAATAAAAGATTATGCAACTACTCAAAAGAAGTTAAGGAAAAAGTGCGAGAAAGATTTCAATAGGTTCAAATCAGGTTAAAGCTAAGAATAGGTTTAAATAAAACAGGAAAAACCTTTTTGCAGGATAAATTAATTATGAAAATTAATGATTAAAAAGAAAACAAGATGATGAATATGGCTGAAAAAAAATCATTCCTTCTGCTCTCATTGAACGAAGTGAAGCTGAAGAAGATTGCTGATGCAATAGGAAGCGAAACAGCCCAGAAGATACTGGACTTAATAGCAGAAAAGGGCTCTGTAACTGAGACTGAAATCTCAAAGGCGCTGATGATTCCGCTTTCAACAGTTCATTACAACATGAAAAACCTCGTGGAAAGCACTCTTGTGGCTGCAAATGAGTTCCACTACAGCGAGAAGGGAAAAGAAGTAAACCATTACTCCCTTGCAAACAAATACATAATAATAGCCCCAAAGGAAGCTGAAAGCGGATTAAGGGACAGGATAAAAAACCTCCTTTTCACAGCAGTAACCGTGCTTATCGTAGCATCCTCAATACCCCTGTTCTCAATCCTTAAAGGCAATTTCAGGCGCTCTTCTCTTAATCTAATGTCTGCAAAAACAGCAGCATATTCAGAAGCAGCAGCGGACTCTTCCCTTCCTGCGCCCATGGCAGCTGGGGGAGAATCTCTGGGAGTTTCAGGGATTGGGAGCACACAGCTCTTCTTGATATTCATTGGCGGAGCAGCGCTTGCGCTTGCAGCTTACCTTATCATAGAAAAGATAAGGGGGATAAGGGCGGAAAGGAAACCATAAAACCATCAGATTATGGAAGGATTAAAAATAAAAAAATCCGCCAAAGAGGAACATTTAAATATTTCGCTGAAAAGATTTAATTCTGTATTAATATCTGGTTTGAGTGAAAAAAGGGGTGTGGCTCATGGCTGAATTGCACATCAAGACAGAGTGCAGGGAAGGGCTTATTGACATAACTCCTGAGATTGAAAAGATTTTAACCAAGATTTCAAAAAGGGATGGGTTCTTGCTTATATTGTCAAAGCACACAACAGCTTCAATAATAATAAATGAGGGTGAAGAGGGGCTTAAGCGCGACATAATGCTCTCGCTTTCAGGAATTGTCCCGAAAGGAAAATATGAGCACAACAGGATTGACAGCAATGCAGAAGCCCACATAAAATCAGCGATAATTGGCGCTGAAAAACTGGTTCCTGTGAAAAAGGGGAAAATGGAGCTCGGAACCTGGCAGAGGATAATGCTTGCTGAATTTGACGGTCCTAGGGAAAGGACAATAAGCATTAATTTTATTCCGGCTAAAGGGGGAAGGAATGCAAAATGAAAACAGGCAATATGGTTTGCGAGCTTTGCGGAAAAGAGGGCGATGAGCTTTTCAGGATTGATGTCGAAGGGACAGAAATGAATGCCTGCGCCAAGTGCAGCAAATTTGGCAAGGTAGTCGGGCACAAGAGCGCAGAAGTCGAAAGGAAAAAAACAGAGGATGAGGAAAAAAGAAGGGAAAGCATCCCTGAAAAGCCGGAGATTGTGGAAAAGATAGTTGAGGGATTTTCAGCCAAGATAAGGAACAGGAGAGAGGAGCTCAATCTCAAGCAGGAGGACTTTGCAAAGATGATTTCAGTAAAGGATTCCCTCCTTCACAAGCTTGAGACGGGTGAATTCACGCCGCCAATAGAACTTGCAAGAAAGATTGAAAGGATTCTCAAGATAAAGATAGTTGAAGAGGTTGAGGAAACGCATGTTCACTATTCGGAAAAAAAGGGCGGCAACTCAATGACAATAGGAGACCTTGTAAAGATAAAGGAGAAGTAAAAATGGAAGAAATTAATTTTGAGGACTGGAAGAAGCTTGACTTAAGGGTTGGAAAAGTCATAGAAATTGAAAGGGTTCCCAAAACAGAAAAGCTCTACAAACTCCAGGTCGAGATAGGGCTGGAAAAGCCCATTCAGATTGTGACAAGCCTTGTCCCTTACTATAAGGAGGATGAAATCATGGGAAAGGAAATCATTGTTCTTGCAAACCTCAAGAAGGCTAAATTCGGCGGAGAAATTTCAGAGGGGATGCTTCTTTGCGCAGAAACTGAAAATGGCGACAAGTGCGTGCTTCTGACAACAGAAAGGAAAATTGAGCCCGGAACAAGAATAACTTAGGAATAGATGGATAAGAGGGATAAGCCAAAATGGAAATCAGGAAAGAGGAAAAATGGCTGATTGCAATCCTCATTCTAATCTTTGCATTCAGGCTCTTCTTTTCGCTGCAGACGAAAACATTTTCTGATGATTCATCATACTTCAACCTGAGGCAGATAATTAACATTGCAAAGACCGGAGCTCCGATATTCAGAGATGAACTTAGCTATTCCGGAAGGACATTTCTCTTTCTCCCGGGAATGCACTACATTTGCGCCGGATTATACGCAGTATTTGGAAGGATTGCATCGCCCGAAACAATCTTCAAGGTATTCATGAACCTTTGCGCATCCCTTACAGTTTTAGTAGTATACCTGATAAGCCTTGAAATAAGCGGAAGCAGGAAGGCATCCCTGATTGCAGGATTTGCAGCAGGATTCTCTCCGATAATAATCAGCGAGACAATAAATAATCTGGGCACACTTTCAATGAGCATACCTGCAAATTTTCTCATGCTTTACTTTTTCATGAAGAGCGAAAAGGAGCGCTCATCTGTCATATACTTTCTCATAACAATGGTTTTTTGCGCACTCCTTGATTCGCTTGTTCTGCTTTTTCTCATGGCGCTCGTAATGTATCTCCTGCTGGTTGAAGTTGACAATATAGGGGAAAGCAGTTCAAGAAAGGAGCTTATCTTGTTCTCAATAATATTCATATTATGGCTTAACTTCATAGTATTCAAGGATGCATTCCTTGCGCACGGGCTTTCAATGGTGTGGAAAAACCTTCCGACTGACATAATGGCAAGGTATTTTCAGAAGCTCAACATGCTTGATGTGATATACAAGATAAATGTAATACCTTTCCTTGCAGGGATTTATGTGCTGTACAATTACACGCAGAAGGAAAGGAAAAAGAACATATATCTCCTGACTGCATTTGCCCTTTCTGCAATGCTTCTCCTCTGGCTGAAGCTGATTGAGTTCAGCCTTGGCTTAATGATTCTCGGAGTGATATTTGCGCTGCTTTTCGGGTTCTTCTACCGGGTTTTGATGTTATACATAGAAAAGACAAAGCTTGCCTCAAGAAAAAGGATAATATCCTACGCCATAATCTCCCTTCTTGCAGTATCATCAATATTCAACTCATTCATATACGCAGCTGAATCTGTAAAGGGCTCAGTTTCAGATGATGAGATTTCTGCGATGGATTTCCTGAGGGAAAATGTATCGGATGAATTCCCTGAAAGCGCTGTTTTGTCATCGCCCGAATCTGGAACTCTCATAAACTATTTTTCCGGATGCAGAAATGTAATTGACTCAAACTTTTTCCTGATTGAGCAGATAAACCAGAGATACAGTGATATCAGGGAAGCATATTCAACTCCATATGAGACTGCTGCATTAAGAATACTTGACAAATACAATGCGGATTTCATTTACCTTTCAGAGAGGGAAGAGAAGGAATTCGGAAAAAACCTGCTTGAATTCTCAGGTGATGAAAAATGCTTCAAACTGGTTTACAGCAATCCGAAAATAATGATATACCGTGTGCTGTGCAGGCTTTCAGATGAATAAGAAGAGCTAAAAATGGCAGAAAAAAGACTGAAGGGAAAACTGAAAAAAAGGTTCAATTCAGAGGAATTTTCAGAAAATGCAATTGGCATAAAGCTTAAGGAATGGCAGACTCTGCTTTACGCATTCATAGGATTTCTGATAATAATCGGATGCTTTTATCTCATAAGGGCAGTTAAATATGAGTCAATAATTCCCGGAAGCGCGCCATACTACCATGCAAGGATTGCTGAATCAATTCTTTCGGGAAATGCGGAGAAGAATGACATGTCAAGCTTTGGAATGGCGCCAATTGTCTTCAACCCATATGATTATGTGCTTGCCTTTTTTGGAAGATTTATCGGAATAAAAAATGCGTCAATAATTTTCCCTCCGATATGCGCAGCAGCAGCAATACTTTTCTTTTACCTGATACTGAAAAAATCAGGGATTCCCATCTTCAGAAGGTGGCTTATACTCGTCTCCCTGATTGCAACGCCCGCATTCCTCTATTCCGGAACTTTCTCAAACTCGCAGATTATGGGGATAATGCTTCTCCTTTCTGCATTTTACTTCTTCACAAGCGACAGGGAATCCTATTTTATCATAAGCCTTTTCCTTTTCCTTGCAGCAGGGCTTTTTGGATTCCTCAATTTCATAACTGCAATAATTATGAGCACAATTTACACATACAATAACCCTGAAAAGCGCTCAAGGCTGATTGTGCTTCTCACAGTCATGCTCTGCATTTCACCAATATACCAGATTACTTTGTTCAGGTACGGGCTTCCAAAAGCGCCTTTGGAAAGCGGGGTATCGCGGCTTATTTCAGAGCTTGGGCCCATAAACGGAATAAGCATATTCCAGATAATGCTTGGCACAATAGGATTTTTTGTGATGTGGAAAAACAGGGCTTCATTATACCTGAGCTATTTCCTTTCATTGCTTTTCATAACTGCCTTTCTCCTTAATTCAGACTCAGTGCTGCCTCTTGCGTTTTCCGCTGCAATATTCTCAGGAAGCGCAATATCATTCATAATGAACAGAAGATGGAACCTGAAGATTGTCAGGGACACCACAATTGTCCTTGTTTTCTGCGGGCTCCTCTTCTCAACTGTCTTATTCATAATGCGGGCTTCAACTGCGGGGCCGGATGCGAGCATAATAAAATCTCTGGAGTGGCTTTCTGAAAAAGAAAGGGCGGGAAGCACAGTATTCTCCCATTATACAAATGGATTCTGGATTGAATACTTCAGGGGAAAGGCGGTATCAGATGAGAATTTTGCATATGCAGAAAACAGAAGCGAGCGCCTGAACGACTCCAATTCAATATTTTATTCAAGGAGCCTTGAAAAAACAAGGGCGCTCCTTAGCAAATACGATACGGGATACATCCTGATAACACCTGATATGAAAAACGGGCTTGTCTGGGAAAAAAAGGAAGAGGGGCTTCTGTTTCTTCTGAGAAACAATGAGAGCTTCAGGCTTGCGCACTCTGAAGAAGGGAGCGAAGGAAGAGTTGAAATCTGGAGATACCTGGGATAAGAATTTATTCCTTTCTTTTAATGAGATAGAAATCAAGGAGCTGCTGCCCCTGCCAGACCTGCTTGTGCTGAGATATGCAAAAGCCGTATTCCCCTGCAAATTTTTTCATAATCTCCTCATCCCTTGAGACAATTGAAATTGCGCCGCTGTCCTTCAAAAGCAGGCTGCACTGGTTGAAAAACTCCTTCCAGACCTTTTCGCGGTTGTCAATCTTTGAAAGGGATACATCAGAGATTATTGAATCAATAATCCTGTCATCAAACTTTATGTCCAGCCATTCCATGTCATTCCTGCTGAAGCGGATTTTCTTCTCAACACCTGCAATCTTCGCATTCTTCTTTGCAGAAGAAATATTTCTGATTTCCCTGTCCGAGGCAAAAATACGAAAGGACTTGTCAGAATCATTTACCGCATCTGCATCAATTTTTGAGAAAATCTGGGAAAAATCTAAACTCTCTTTCAGGAATTCAAATCCCAGAAATGAAAAAGCGTCTTTCCTGAAATAATGTATTGGAAGCCTTGAAGAGAATATCGCGCCCTCGATTGCAACAACTCCAGAACGGCAGAAGGGGTTGAGGATTGAATATTCAGATGGTTTATTCTTATTTCCAATCTTTTCAACAGCATCAAAGCCATTCCTGAAAAGCGCATATGCAACTGTCCCCTTGAGGGAATTCGGATGGTTGAAAATCTTGTATTCCCTCTTGCTCAGGTCAAAGCCGGAAAAGTCAAGCCCGGTAATGCAGTGGTTTTCAGCCGCAAGGGAGAACAGCATATATTTTGGATTCTTAAATTCAACATGGCAGCCCACCATCTTCATGATTGAAGCGCCGATTTCCCGTGCAAGGTCAACGCTCTGGAAGTTGTGGCTCCCTGTCCTCTCGCATTCAACCATAAACGAGGAATCTTTCAGGAACTCCAGCTCCTCCTTTTTCAGAAGGGCTGAAACAGATTCAGCGCTTTCCTCAAGATTTGCTGAAATCTCTGCATCTGAAAAAACCAGGATGCACCTTTTTATTGACTGCGCGAGATAGCAGAGCCGGCATGCCTGCTCATAAGATGCGATGAATTTCACAACACACCTTCCCTTTGAGACAATCTCAGCATTCTTTCCAAGAATTTCAATTATTTCCTCAAGAGAAAAATCCTCAAGCCCTGCATCTGTTATTGCAGCAAAAACCCTTCTTTCCCCTCTTTCATTTTCGTCCATGAAAGAAAATTAATCCCGCATACTTATAAAACTTTAGATGAAAAAGAAAAACTATCCTTCGTTTAAATGTGATAATAAATAAATAATTAATGCCATAATTAAAAAAAAATACAGGAAATTATTGAAAAATACTGATTATTAAAAATTGGAGGTTAAAAAACAGCCAAAAAATGCAGAATCCGGGAGAAAAACCGATTTTCACCCCCTGATTAGAAAGCTTTATAAACGGGTTCCTTTTCCCAGTTTAGAGTTCGGTATTTTGGCATTTGGAAAAAGCCATATGCAGAAGAAATAGTGAACTAAACGAGCCTGGAAAAAAAGTTTTTCAGTACGGTTTTAGTCAAAACCTTATTCTGAATAACTTAAGAGGCTTTTAACAGCAAATATTCAAAAAAATAAAAAAACTGATAAAAAATGCCAACCACAAGAAGCCCTCACAAAGGAAGCATGCAATTTTGGCCGAGAAAGAGAGCACAAAGGCCCTATGCAAGAATAAGAACCTATGCTGCAGACAGGAAGGAATGCGCTATTCTTGGATTTGCCGGCTACAAAGTTGGAATGATGCAGGCAATAATCCTCGACAGCAGGGCTGCATCGCTCACAAAAGGGGAAGAGATAGTGAGCCCCGTTACAATTATTGAATGCCCGCCATTAAGGCTCGCATCAATCAGATTCTACAAAAACATCAACGGCAACCCGAAGGTTGCAACAGAAATTCTTGTTGGAAGCGAAAAAGAGCTTTCACGAAAAATATGCCTTTCAAAAAAATCCTTCGAAGACAAAATGAAAGAAATCGGGGGAAAACTTTCTGATTTCAGCGACATAAGGGCGCTTGTTTATACAAAACCTTCTTCTACCGGAATAGGAAAGAAAAAACCGGAAATTTTTGAAACAGCGCTTTCAGGGGATGTCAAGGACAAATTCAACTATCTTAAGGAAAGGATAGGCAAAGACATTACAGTTGATGAAGTGCTGAGGGAAGGGGAAAGGGTTGACATTCATGCAGTCACAAAGGGCTACGGCATACAGGGACCTGTAAAAAGGTTCGGAGTTGCAATAAGAGCCCACAAGTCAGAAGCCACAAAGAGGGGACCGGGAAGCTTGTCAGACTGGTGCTCCCAGGGAAAGATAATGTACAGGGTAGCACACGCAGGGCAGATGGGGTACCACCTCAGAACTGAATACAACAAGCTCATATTCAAAGTCGGAAAGGACGACATAAACGTGAAATCCGGATTTGAGCATTACGGAAAAATCAGAAACCCATACGTGCTCATAAAAGGCTCTGTTGCAGGAAGCGAAAAGCGCCTGATAAGGATGAACTGCGCAATAAGGGAGAAGAAAAAGCTTCCTGAAGGCGCGCTCCAGATGAAGAATCTTATTTCAGATAAAGAATGATTAAACTGAGGATAAAATGCAATTAAACATACTCAACCTGGAAAAGAAGGAAATAGGAAAAGCAAAGCTGCCAGCCCAGTTTGATGAGGAAGTAAGAAGCGACCTCATACAAAGAGCGGTTCTTGCAATAGAGAACGGCAAAAGGCAGAGCTACGGCGCATTCAAAGAAGCAGGACAGAGGCCTTCTGCAAAGCTCTCAAGAAGGAGAAGAAACTTCAAGGGAACATATGGAAAGGGAATCTCAAGGATTCCAAGAAAGACCATGACAAGAAGAGGCTCAAGCTTCTTCTGGGTGGGAGCGCTTATGCCGGGAACAGTTGGCGGAAGAGGAGCCCATCCTCCAAAGTCAGAGAAGATAGTCATTCAGAAGATAAACAAGAAAGAGAACAAGAAGGCAATAAGAAGCAGCCTCTCTGCAACAATGAATCCAAAAATTGTTTCTGCAAGAGGGCACATAATACCAAAGGAATACCCGTTCATAATAACAAACGACTTTGAGGAGCTCAGAAAGACAAAGGAAGTTTCCCTGGCGCTTGAAAAGCTCGGATTCAGCGAAGAGATGGAAAGAAACGGAAAAGTAAGAATCCGCGCAGGAAAGGGAAAATCAAGGGGCAGGAGATATGTGAGAAACAGGGGAATCCTCATCGTTGTCTCAAAGGAATGCAACCTGAGAAAAGCTGCAGGAAGCCTCCCTGTTGAAGTCAAGATAATCAACGAGATAAACGCAGGAGACCTTGCGCCGGGCGCTGTTCCCGGAAGAGCCACGCTCTTCACGCAGAAGGCAATAGAGATAATTGAAAAGGAAAAAATGTTTGAGTGAGAAAGATGGATGCTTCAAAAGTCATAAAATATCCGGTGTCAAACGAGAAAGCGATAAGGCTGATGGAATCAGACAACATCCTCGTCTTTGTGGTTGAGGGGGATGCAGAAAGCAGCGATGTGAAGAAAGCTGTTGAAAAAATGTTCAAGGTAAAGGTTGAGAAAGTCAACATGCTTCGCGACATGAAAGGGAGAAAGAAGGCGTATGCCCGGCTTTCAAAAGAGACGCCGGCAATTGACATAGCAACCCAGCTCGGCATAATGTAAATAATGTGAGTGTTACAAAATGGGAAAGAACCTTATAAGCCAGAAGAGAGGAAAGGGAAGCGGAAGATATCGAGCTCCAAGCTTCAGGTATGCAGGAGAATGCGCATACGGAGAAAGGGAGCCAACAACATGCATGATAATTGAATTGCTACACTCCCAGGGGCACTCAGCTCCGCTTTTAAGAGTGAGATACGCTGACGGCAAGGAAGCATTAATAGTTGCGCCCGAAGGCGTGAGAGTAGGGGATATGCTTTCAGTAAACAGCGAGGAAGCAAGGACAGGAAACACAATGCTCCTTGAAAAAATCCTTGCTGGAACAATAATCTGCAATCTTGAGCTCATACCCGGAGACGGGGGAAAACTCATCAGGGCAGCAGGGGCATACGGAAAGGTGCTTTCAAAAATCGGAAACAAGATACTGGTGCAGATGCCTTCGAAAGAAGAGAAGATATTCAACGGCAAGTGCATGGCAATGATAGGAAATGTCGCGGCAGCAGGAAAGGTTTCAAAGCCGTGGCTCAAGGCAGGAATAAGATATTTCGCAATGCATGCAAGAAACAAGAGATACCCAAGAATCCACGGAATCTCAATGAATGCTGTGAATCACCCGTTCGGAGGCTCAAGCTCGCACCACAAGGGCAAGCCGACAATCGCTCCAAAGAACGCTCCTCCGGGAAGAAAGGTAGGAAAGATAAGGCCTTCAAGGACAGGAAGGAGAAAGAAGAACTAAAGAATTTACAATTTTATTTTTTAAAAAACAAGGTAACAAAAAATGGTCAAGAAAGAATTTATTTTCAAGGGAAAGAAACTGGAAGAACTGCAGTCAATGAGCATAGAATCCCTCATGAAGCTCCTTCCCTCAAGGGAGAGAAGGAAAATCAAAAGGGGATTCACTGAGCAGGAGAAAAAGCTCCTCTCAAAAATCGCCAAGGGAAAGAAGACAACAATAAAGACGCACTGCAGGG
>JAPLZQ010000119.1 GCA_026394965.1 Candidatus Woesearchaeota archaeon | reverse complement strand
TAAGGGATGCATTGAAAAATTAGTTCAGGGAATAAATGGATTTGACATCGCATTCCCGAAAGTGATTTTTGAGAATGGAAAAACAATGTATCCTGAAAATGAAAAGGAGATGAATTATCCTGGAATAAGCGCGTGCTTTTTGATAAGAAAGGATTCGCTGAAAAAGCTTGATTCCTCCTTTGATGAGAATTACGGGACATACTGCGAGGATTCTGACTTTTTCATAAGGTGCGGGATTTTCGGGCTGAAAGCAAGGTATGCAAAAGGCGCAGTTGCAGTCCACGCGCTAAAGGAAATGAAAGACGCTGAAAGAAGGTATTTTCTTGAAAACAGGAATCTTGTATACGGAATGATTAAATTAAGATGTGTTTTAAAAAGAGCAGAAGTTCCAAATCCTTTCAATTTAAGAGCGCTTTTTAAGAATTTCACATGCGGCATCTTCAACTTCCGCTGGTTTGATTTCAGCCATTATGAAAGGGGCAGAAGCGCAGGATTCAGGATTAAGCTTCTCTTGTCAAAGCATGAGAGAATAACAAAGAAGAATTCATCAATCCTCTTTTTCATATTCTTTTTGGCTGTTTTAAGCGGGTTTTTCATGGAAATTAAGGCGCTCTGCTCTGGAAAGGGATTGCATGCTTAATAGAATTCATAAACTTCATAAAATTCCTAAAATATTCTTTTATACACTAACTTATGACGACATTTAGTGAGAAGATTTATAAATAATCGATATCTTTAAAATAAACGGGAAAAGATGGGATTTAAAGGGTATCTATCACTTATTATAATGCTATAATCCGGATAATATTTCAGGAGAATAAAAATGGCTGGGAATTCAGAAAGGAAGAAAAAGCAGTTGAAAAAATCTGAATATCTTAATCATCTTAACATAATAAGGGAATTCGCAATTGAGGACTTCAAGATCAAGTATAAAAATTCAATAATCGGCTATTTCTGGTCGCTTTTGAATCCCCTTCTAATGCTTGTCACTTTGTATATCGTGTTTTCCCTGATAATGAAGCTTGAGGTTCCACACTACCAGCTCTTTCTCCTTCTCGGGATAATACTCTGGAATTTCATCTCAGAAACAACAGCAAACAGCATGGACTCAATAATATCGAAGGGCGGGCTGATAAAAAAAATCAATTTTCCCGCTTATACAATAATAATCAGCTCATGCATTGCATCAGTGATAACGCTTGTCCTGAATCTGCTTGTTTTTTTCATATTCATGGCAGTATTCAAAGTGAGAATAGGCAGCGCAGCCCTCTTTTTCCCGCTCTATCTTGCAGAGCTTGTAATACTTGTAACCGGGCTTTCCTTCATGCTTTCCGGGCTTTACATAAGGATAAGGGACTTAAAATACATCTGGAGCTTCCTCCTGTTGATAGGATTCTGGATAACCCCGATTGTCTATCCTGAAACAAGAATACCTGATGAATTCAGGAAGTGGTACATGCTTAACCCAATGGCAAGGATAATAAACGGCTCAAGGGATGCGCTGATATACAATTTCATTCCTGAGGCAAAGCAGGTCATAATAACCTCAATAATATGCCTGCTTGTGTTCCTGATAGGGCTAAGAATTTTCAGGAACATGGCTCCAAAGCTTGCTGAGGAAGTTTAAAAAACATGAAAAATAACGAGATTATAAGGATAGAGAACCTGAGCAAAAACTTCACGCTTTACCATGAGAAGAAAACATCTGCAGTTGATTACCTAATCTCATTTTTTTCACATAATGACAGGATGCGCAAGTATGAAACCATATGCGTCCTTAAAAATATAAACCTTTCAATAAAACGCGGAGAATGCTTGGGAATTATTGGAAGGAACGGCTCTGGAAAGACAACCCTTCTCAGAACAATAGCGGGGATAATCCACCCTTCTGAAGGAAATGTTAAAGTAAAGGGCAGCATCCTTCCTTTTATAGAGCTCGGAGTTGGATTCAATCCTGAACTGACAGGAAAAGAAAACATCTACCTTTACGGTTCCCTCCTTGGGCTTTCAAGGGAAGAGATTGAAGAGAAAATTGAAGGGATAATAGAATTTTCCGGGCTCCAGAACTTCATTGACACAAAGCTGAAAAACTATTCATCAGGAATGCATGCGCGGCTTTCCTTCAGCACAGCTCTCATGAACGAGCCGGACATAATACTTGTTGACGAAGTTCTTGCAGTTGGAGACAACTCCTTTCAGAAAAGATGCCTGCTGAAAATGATTGAATTCAAGAAAGAGGGAAAAACAATAGTTTTTGTCTCGCACAGCCTTGAGCAGGTAAAAGAAATATGCGACAGAGCCGTGCTTCTGGACAAAGGCAGCATTTTAATGTATGGAAAGGCGTCAGATATTATTAATGCTTATATAAAAAATATTTTTGAAGAGGATAAGGCAGAGCTTGAAAGAAGGATAAAGGATGAAAAAGCCATTCTTAAGGATTATATTAAAAGGAGATATGCGCTCGCTGTTATAATAAAAAAGAATCTTCCTGGATTAAGACCAGAAAAGCTGAAAAGCGAGTATGAAAGGATGATAAGTGAAATTAAGCAGATTAAATCCCTTATCCAAGAATTATATGAAGAGCTGAAAAGCTTTGAAAGCAAAGTGGAAGAGCCAGAGAAAAAGATAATGCGCAAGATTATAAAAAAGGAGGAGAAAAAATCTGTTAAGGCAAAGGAAAATGCGCCCAAGAAGGAAATACCGATGGCGCATAACCGGGAAAATAAAAAACTGAATGCACCGCATACGGGCGGTGGCTTTGAGGATATGCTCTCAAAAGCCACTGATGTTAATGATAAGATAAGAATAATTAAGGATT
>JAPLZQ010000118.1 GCA_026394965.1 Candidatus Woesearchaeota archaeon | reverse complement strand
ATAGGTTATGGTGCGCTATATCCGTCTGGCTGGAACGATACGATAATCATAGAACACGGGGTTGTCTACCTTGTGAAAACGGATGCTAACGGAAATGAAGTTTGGAATAAATCATTTGGAGCACCCGGCATGTCTATGTCTGCCTGTTCCAATATTGACAATATCATATGTACCCTGAATCAGAATAGTTCATCTGTATGGTTGCATGGAGGATTTGTGGGGCACTCTGTCCAGCAGACCTTTGATGGAGGATACATTATTACAGGAGTGTATGCTTCCGGCAGACTGCATAACAGGACTTCACCTACCGACAATAGGCAGGTTGACTATGGTACAGGAGCTGAAGTATACCTTATAAAAACAGATGCGAACGGGAATATGCAGTGGAACAAAACTTTTGATGGAGAATATTATCAAGAAATAGGTTATGACGTTCAGCAGACTTTGGACGGGGGATTTTTCATTGTCGGAACAACGAGTTCCTACGGCGTATGCCCTTATTGTGCAAAGGAACTAGGGCAACCAGCGCCAGAAGATGTCTATTTAATCAAGACTGATGCAAATGGGAACGTTGTTTGGAAGAAAGTCTTTGGAGGAATGCATATAGACATGGCATTTTCAGGACAAGAGACTTCAGATGGCGGATTCATTGTTGCCGGTGTTACAGCTTCATTGAGTGGAAATGGCGTGGAAGATGTTTATTTGCTGAAGATTGACAAAAATGGAAACAAGATGTGGGAAAAAGCATTTGGGAAAAAAGGCAGGACTGAAAAGGGGAGCTCAGTCCAGCAGACTTCAGATGGTGGGTATATCATTGTTGGGCAGACTGTGTGGGGCGGAGCTCAATGGGAGACAGAGTCAGATGTTTATTTGATAAAAACTGACGCCAATGGAAATGAAATCTGGGAAAAGGAGTTCGGCGGAGACCTGACTGACATCGGATACTCTGTAGAACAGACATCTGATGGAGGATACATCATTTCCGGATTTACTGCTTCCTTCGAAGACTTGGGCGCGACATACCTTATTAAGACAGATGCAGACGGAAACAAAGTCTGGGAAAAGACATTCGAGGGTATTAGCGGGTTATCCGAAAGAAACTCAGTTCAGCAGACCACTGATGGCGGGTATATCATAAATGCCGGAAACATACAGACTCATGACATAGCATCTGATATATTGTCCTATGGAACTGGAGAAGATGCCTACCTGATAAAGACAGATGAGAATGGGGATGTCTGAAATTTTTTTGAGTGTGCCCCTTGACTAATGTCCTTTAAGTATTGCCGTTGCTCTTTTGATTCGACAACAGTATGCCTCTGGCTATACTTTTCCCTGTTTCTATCAGAACTTAAACGTCTTCGTTAAATCGCATAACTATAAATGATTTTTGTCTGCGTTGCAATAGATTATCTGATTTGGCAGTCTAGATTAAACAAACTATTAATAAAAATAGGAACATTTATATAATAGTTATACCTAAATTAAACTATGGAAAAAAGCGAACTTCTGCAAAAGCTGGCGGGAATTCAGACAATAGAGTCGGTAATGGATATACTTGAAGCAGATAAAAAAATGGCGGTTTACTATATCCACCGCCTTAGAAAAGAGGGCTATGTTAAAACCAGGAGGCAGAGCAATAATCGGCGGGTCTACAATATTTCTTTAGATAATAAGCTGGGCGGCAAAAGTTACGATGAAATTATTAATCAGTATTCTCCCATAAAGATTTCTACTTCTGTAATTCATAGAATTTATGGCAAAGAGCCCAGTCTGGAAGAAACCTTAATTTATGCTGTTAAAACCAAAAGCCTCAGGGCTATTCTTGCATCATTAGCGTTATTCAAAAAAATCAGTAATTGGGTTGAGTTATATAATCTTGCTAAAGAAAACCATATTGAACGGCAAGTTGGGGCATTGTATGATCTTGCCCGCAAGATTATGAAAGTAAGAAGAATGGCTGATAAATTTAGAGGCAGTGCATTGCCGAAAGAAGGATATAAATTTGAATATGTTGTTCCGGGACTAAAATCAAAAGATTTTATGGAAATTGAGAAAAGTTGGAAAATCTATCTCCCATTTAATAAGAAAGATTTGGACGAATACAAATGATAACTATAGACCAGCAGCAGAAATTATTGTTAAACGTCGCCAGAAGGCTTGCCAGAAAGATAACCGTTTATGCCATAGGCGGAACAGCAATGATGTTTTTAGGATTTAAAGATGCGACTTTAGACATCGATCTCGTATTTGAGAATGAAAAAGACCGGGCGGTCTTCAAAGAGGCAGTAAAATCTATTGGCTATTTGGAGATGCCCGCCATAAAAGTTTATGGCGAAAAAAGAAATGCGCCTGAAATGTTTAATCTTGATGATGAACGCTTTGATTTGTTTGTCGTAGAAGTGATAGATTTTATCTTTTCAGTCAATATGAGAAAAAGAGCAGAGCAAATTCATCAGTTTGAAGATAATCTAATCATAAAAATCGCAAATCCTCACGACATTATACTTATGAAATGCGCAACTGACCGGCTGAAAGACAAAGATGATGCCAGGAAAATTATCAATTCCACTAAAATTAACTGGGATATAATAATTGATGAAGCAAAAAAGCAGATAGAGTTAGGAAAATACCGGGCTGCTTTTGACTTGGGCTGTTTCTTAGAAGAGCTTAAAACAAAAATGAATCTTGACATTCCTCAGGAAGTATTGGATAAACTATTTACAATTGTAGAGAAGCAGGCTAAAGATAAAAGATTAAAAAAACGTTAAGTTCAATAACTATTGTTGCGAATAAAAAATAAATTCGTCGGCTGCAATTCAATAGGGTTTTGGGCTTTCGATACTTTTTATAAAATCTGTAATATGTTTGAATTATATGTCTGTTGAAAAGCATAAAAGCCGCTTATACAATGAATTTCTTGAAGTTCCTGAAGTTGCATTAAAAGATTGGAATTAGAATTAAACATTTCTCTTATGCTAAAAAACGGCGCTAAAACTCAATACAAAGAAATTCCTTTGGAATTTCTTGTTCCAAAATTCGCTTGGCGAATTTTTGGTACTTTAGTTTGGAGATACAGCGCCGTTTTTGGCACAACAAAATCTATGATTTTGTGTGCACGAACGCTTTGCGTTCGTTGCATCCTAAAAATCCGCGTATCAGAGAGTGTCCGATCAAACGCTCTCAGCGGATTTTTATGATATAATCAGCACAATTACGAATATTAATAGTATTGAAAGGGCGATTCCAGCTATCTTATGCTCTTCAGCCATCTTGTTTACCCATCTGAAATACAGAATTCCAAGGTAGGATAAAGCGGCAAGCAGGATTGCAACAAATATTGTTGTGAATATGCTCATTGTTGACTTGAAAAGCAGCTTTAAGGCAATCAGGACTGTCCCGAATATAGCGCTTACTGCAACGAATTCAGCATCGTTCCCAGGTATAAGCGGGTTTTCATTGCTGTCCATAAAGAACAGAAGCACATTCTCCTCTTCCTCATTGTCTATTACATCAACAAGGAAGTTCCAGGTTTTCTTTGCGCTGTCAGCTAAAAACATAATTCCACCTTAATGTAACTACTAAACAATAACAAATATTTAAAGGTTTTGCTTTATGGCGCAAAAAAAGATTCTTGCGCAAGACTCTGTCTTTGCGCAATTTAGAATGATAGCCGTTGGCTTACATTTTCCTGGTGCGAAAAAAACCAGGCCAAATCAGAGAGCCTGTCATTGAAATCCTTGGTTATTGCTGGTGAGAGCATATGTTTTATCGCGTCTCTTCTTGCAAATGCCTTTTCCCCTATTACAACAATCTTGTTCATCCCTGAATCCGCTGACTCTTGCGATGAGTATGAATTTGGGACATAGCTGAAGCTCCTGAATCCATTTTCTGTTTTTATAAATCCCTTTGCCCTTTCAGCGCCTGTCAGTGTTAGTGCTTTTTTCAGCATCTCTTCAGAGACAATTCCGTTTCCATAGTATACGTATGCGCTTATCCCGCTGTGAGATTCAGGATTTCCTCTTATCCCAAGGTTGTTCTTTATTTTCCACAATAAGTATGATTTTCCCTTTCCTGTTTTTTCAAGAGATGAGCGGTCTATTCTTTCTGTTGAATCAATAATCCCTTTTTCAACACTGCACATTACAGCAGAAATGACATTGCAGTTAAGCTTTCTGATGTTTGAGAGCTGTCTTTCAAGATCTTCTTTTCTTACAAGGTCAGCCTTGTTGAGTATCACAAGAGATGCGTTTCCAATCTGGTCAATTGTGTGGCTGCTGAGCTTCTTTGCTTTAGAAAATCTTTCTGCATCAATGACCGCAATCGGTATTATCTCAAGCGATTCAAACTCACCCAGCACTGAAAGAGCAGGAGAGAGCTCTGCTGCGCCTGACTCCTCAATAACTATCATCTGCGGGTTCATCTCAGAAAGGCACCTTGAGACTGCCTCTCTGAAGTTTTCCAGGTTTACGCTTCCGATGCTCCCATCATTTATCTCAATAATCCTGACATTTTCAGGAAGGAGCTTTCCATCAACTCCAAACTCTGAAATCTCATTCTCGATTATCACAATATCTTTCTTTGGATTCTCCCGGATAATCGCCTTTGCAAGCTCGGTTTTCCCGCTTCCAAGATATCCTGAGATTACATACGCCTTTATCATCTTGCCCCCAGGCTGAAGAAGGCTTTCTGGAAAAGATAGATTCCAATAAGCCATGATAAAAATGAGAGGAACGCATTTGCCGAGAAAGCATGATGTATCCCAACCTGCCAGATGTAAGCTCCGGCAGCAACATCAGCTATGCTTACTCTGTTTCCCATAAGAAGAAACAAAAGCCCTTTTACCGCAAGGACAACAGCAGCAATTATGAGAAATCGGGAAGGCAATGATTCAGAGAGGACCATCGCAATAACCGCAAACAAGTCAATCATCCCGAGAATCTTTACAATCATTTCACTAAAGACAAAACCGGCTGTTTAAATACTTTTTTGGTTCTGGCTCAAATCAGATTCTTTGGCTGTTTGTTGCTTTTGTAGGGTTTATCGTTGGAATAGTTGGTTTGATATTAAAAAAGAAAAAGTAAAATCAGAAGAATATATACTTGAATAGCTGAAATATCAACTTAAGACTGAAATTACGGCGACAACTGGATTTAGCGCCGGTTTTCGAACTTTCTTCGCTTCTCTTTGAACATAAACGTCTTCTTTATCTGTCTAATCAGTTTTTTCATAAACATTTAAAAATAAGGCTTTTATCCCATTTGCCATGCCCGAAGAAACAAAAGAAACCAAGGAAATGGGTAAGGATGGGGAATGTCACATAAGGAGCCCCATCTGCGTCTTTGAGGGGCACGTTGACCATGGAAAATCCTCCCTTCTTGATGCGATAAGGGGAAGCTCTATTGTTCAGTCAGAGCCGGGAAGGATAACCCAGAGCATTGGCGCCTACATGGTTCCCATTGATAAGATAAAAGCCATGTGCGGCCGCCTGATATCATTAGGCAAGGTTGAGTTTTCTGTTCCAGGGCTTCTTTTCATAGACACTCCAGGGCATGCTGCATTCAGCAGCTTGAGAAAGAGGGGCGGCTCTCTTGCTGATTTTGCAGTTGTCGTTGTTGACATTAATGAGGGGTTCATGCCCCAGACAATTGAGGCAGTTGAGATTCTGAAAGCAAATAAAACCCCGTTCATAATTGCAGCAAACAAGATTGACTTGATTCCAGGCTGGGCTTCAAATTCAGAAATGCTCCTGAAAAACATCTTAAATCAGAATCCCGAAGTTCAGAGAATCCTTGATGAGAGAATCTACCAGTTTGTGGAGCAGCTTTACAAGCTCGGCTTTGAGTCAGAGAGGTTTGACAGGGTTGAGAACTTCACAAAGCAGATTTCAATAGTTCCTGTCTCTGCAACCACCCATGAAGGGATTCCTGAGATGCTCTCTCTTGTCATAGGGCTTGCCCAGCGCTACCTTTCAGAATCCTTAAAGTGCAGCTCATTTGGCTTTGCAAAGGGCTCAATTCTTGAGGTTAAGGAAGAGCCGGGAATAGGGAATATGCTCGATGTCATAATTTATGATGGGATGCTCAGCAAGAATGACACAATTGTAATAGCGGGGCTGGAAAAGCCTATTGTTTCAAAGGTAAGGGGGCTGTCTGAGCAGGTGATTCCCCACAGGAAAGACAAGAGATATGCGCTTGTGCCTGTTGAGAAGGTTTTTGCAGCAGCAGCTGTTAGGATTATGGCTTCTGACACAGAAGGGGTTATTTCAGGAATGCCCCTTATGTCCTGCTCTGAAAAGAACCTTGAGGAAACAAAAGAGGCTGTCCAGTCAGAGGTAAGCGAGGTTGTGATTGAGATGGAATGCCAGGGAATAATTGTAAAAGCAGAAAGCCTTGGCTCCCTTGAGGCAATGATTTCCATTTTGAAAAGCAAGGGAATCTCAATAAGGCGCGCAACTGTTGGCGCAATAAGCAAGAAGGACATAACTGAGGCGCAGTCAAGCATTGAGTCAAATCCTCTTAATGCAGTTATACTTTCCTTCAATGTTCCCCTTGACCCTGAGGCAAAGGAAATCATAAAGGATTCGCAGGTTAAGATACTCTCTTCAGAGATAATCTACAGCTTAATTGACAATTTTGAGGAGTGGAGAAAGGGAAGGGAGCATGAAATTCAGGAAAAGGCAATGAGCTCAGTTGTCCGCCCATGCAAAATCCAGATAATGCCCCAGTTCATCTTCAGGAAGAACAACCCGGCTGTTGTAGGTGTTGATGTAATTCTTGGGATGATACATGTTGGAACGCCCCTTATGAAAGAAGGCAAAAGCATAACAAGGATAAAAGCAATCCAGGCAGAGAAGGAGAGCATTCACTCTGCTGAAAAGGGAAAGCAGGTTGCAGTAAGCCTTGAAAAGGTAACTGTCGGAAGGCAGATTAACGGGGGGGATTTCTTATATTCAGTCCTCACAGAAAATGAATTCAGGAAGCTTAAGGAAATGAAGCAGTTCCTGAAAAGCGATGAGATTGATGCAATGCGGGAAATAATGATGATTATGAGAAAGGAAAATCCCCTGTGGGGAGTTTAATCATAATAAACCAATACAATTAAATATCTGTGAAATCAGGAATTTATTGTTTCGAGGTGCAAAAATGGCAGGAGCAAAGGAAGAAAAACCAGGCGAAAAGAAAGTTCAGATGAGCAGGGATGAGCAGATTGGATTCCACAAGGGCTCACTTGCAACTCTTGCAAAGGAAAGGCAGGAATTCTCAAGGACTCTCTCAATAGTTGAGCAGCTTATGCAGATGCACATAAAAGCGCTTCAGGAGCTGGGAATTGACCTGACAAAGGAGGAATCCGGGGCTGAGCAGCCAGAGCACAAGAAGCCGAAAAAGCCGATTGAGGATATTTTGTAAGATTCTTTTTTTTATTTATTAGAGTTATGGCTGGTAAAAATGGCAGATTCAGTAGTATTTCACGCTTACGGGCATTGGAATGTCCTTTCCCTTCACAGGAATACAATTGAATTCACAAAGCACGGGAATCTCACGAAAAGGGGCGACTGCATCCTTGCAGTGCGCTCTGACTTTTCGCTTTCTGAGATAAGGAAGTTTCTTAAAAAAATTCCAAAAGAAAAGAGAATGATAATCAAGATAAGCGGAAACGGATTTCTTGAAGAAATATCCTGCAAGCCAAACCCGGATTTCTCTTCACAGGAGGAGATTGTAATAAGGAAAGGTTTTTTTCTCTCTGAAAGAACTCTTGGAAATGATGCAGACAAGGCTGCAAAGGATATCGGAAGGGCTTTTGTTAAAAAGCTGAAAAATCCAGAATTCATGATTGAGATAGAGCTTGCTGAGGAAAAATGAGAAATGCAAAAGAAATTCTTGAGGATGAAGAATCTGACAAGAGAGGAATTGAACGGGGTTTGGTAGCGCATGCCTTTCATCCCAATCCAAGCCTTGACCAGCACTTCATCTACGACAGGAAGCTGATAAGGAGAATAACCGGCATTCTTGAGGTTGAGAAGGATGATGTTATCTTTGAGATAGGCGCAGGAATCGGGACAATTACAAAAGAGATTCCCAAATGCAAAAGGATATATGCAGTTGAGATTGACAAAAAGGCATTTTCTGTCCTGAAAAACGAGATTGGAAAATCATCTTACATTGAGCCTATGAACGCTGATGCAATTGCGCTTCTTGACGCCATTCCCTTTACAAAGATTTTCTCAAGCACCCCGTTTGCAATATGCGAGCCCCTGCTGAACAAGCTTTTCACTCTTGATTATTCGGGGGCAGTTCTCCTGCTTCCAAAGAAATTTGTGGATTCAGTTCTTTCCAAGAAGACAAAGCTCGGGCTTTTTTCCGACGCATTCCTTGACATCAAAGTTGAGTTTGAGATTGAGCGAGAGTCATTTTACCCTATTCCAAGGGCAAGGACAGTAGTTGTCTCAATCATAAGAAAGGAGCAGGATTCCCCTTCTGATGCTCTGTCAGGAAATGAGCGCCTTGAGAATTTTTTGGTGAGAAGCTTTTACCTTCAGAGGGACAAGAAGCTGAAAAACGCATTGAGGGAGATTTTTGGTAAACTTTTTGGGCTCACAAAAAGGCAGGCAGAGAAAAGGATAACTGCGCTTTCCATCTCTCCTATTACTCTTGAAAAGCTTGTTGAGAGCATGAATTACAATGATTATCAGAACGTAATTGAGAAGATAAAATCAGTAGGAAATTAGCAAAGCTCCTTTAACCTTCTCGTCTTCGGGACAAAGTTTATTATTCTCCCTTCCTTGTACCTTCCTGAGCCGAGAAAATTATTCTGGTATTTCATTATCAGGAACCCTGAATTGTCATTTGAAATCTCATCATGCCCTGCTGCCTCAATATCCTCGCCCTTCATCCATTTCCCGCACTGCTCGTAATTCATTTCAAATAGGTTCTTCTTTGCGAGCTTTCCGACTATCTGCGAGCCCTCAATGCTCAGGCGGAGCATGCCATTTTTCAGCTCCCCGAAATAAAGCCCTGCAGAGTTTGCCCGTAGCCTTGAGAACTCAATCCGCCCAATGTCCCTTGTTACAAGAAAAATTCTCTCCTCATTGTTCTCTATAAATCCCCAGCCGTCGTATTCAGGAGTGTCTTTAAGATTGCAGCCCCACTGCTCAGAAATCATTTTAATAATTTCCCGCGTTTCCTTGCTGTTAAGTATCTTAAATTCCATAATGCTGAATAATCTGAAAACCCTATAAAAATCTTGTGGAAAAAAACAGAATAAAGTAAAATAATTAAAAAATAATTGAAAAAAGCTTACTCCTCTTCCATGCCCTCTTCAGGTGCAGAGCTTGGGATTGCAAGCTTTCTTATTATCATTATGTCGCCTATGCTTTCAACATAACTGTGAGGAACAACAACGCCTTTTGCCCCTCCGCCGAGTATCTTTCCAAGGAATGATTCCCTTCCTGCCCTGACTCTCCATCCGTAGATTTTTGATGCAGTCAGGACAGATTCCTCAACATCCCCGAAATACTCGCCAGAATCAGTAAAGACCCTCATTCCGTATACTTCGCTTATCCTCTTCATCTTGAGCATTCTATCCCCTCCGTAATAATTTCTCTCTTAATAAGATGTAATTCTAAAACTGTTATTCCTAATATTTAAATTTTGTGTTTAAATAGGAGAATAAAGCCATGGAAAAGTTTATAATTTCATCAGCCAAAGGGTAATTATGAGCGGGAAAGGAGTTAATAAGGAAAAAGCAGGTAAAAGCAGGAAAAAAATTGCGGAAAAGGGCATTTCAAATAAAAATCCGCAGCAATGGCATTCTGAAAATCTTATGATTATCGGGACATCACATATTGCTGAGGAGAGCGTTGTTCGGATAAGAAATGCAATTCTGAATTGGAAGCCGAATGTTGTCGCTCTTGAGCTTGACCATAATAGGTTTTATTCTCTCATGAATCCCGAGAAAGGCGATAAGCGCCTTTCAAGGCCTAGCATAAGAAAGGTTGGGATAAAGGGCTTCCTTTTTACTGTTGTAGGAAGCTTCCTTCAGAGAAAGCTCGGCGAGAGAGTTGGGGTTGAGCCCGGTTCAGACATGAAAACCGCTGCAGAGGACGCTTCAAGAAACAATATTCCTGTAATGCTTATAGACCAGGATATTGAGCTTACCCTCTCAAATTTCTCAAATGCCTTAACTCTCAGGGAGAGGTGGAACTTATTCTCTGATTTTTTCATGGGGCTCATTTTCAGGAAAGACATTATTGAATTTGACATATCAAAAGTGCCTGACAAGAAGACAATTGAAACGCTCATCTCAAAACTCAGGGAGCGCTATCCAGGAATCTACAAGAGCCTTATTGAGGACAGGAATATCTTCATGGCGAAGAAAATCGCAAGGTTCATGAAAAGCAATCCTGAAAAAAAAATCCTTGCAGTTGTGGGCGCAGGGCACGAAGATGCCATATCCCTTCTTGTTTCCAATTATGTCATGAATTCAGAAATCATTGGAAATGAGATTTCATACAAGTTCTCCTACAGCATCAATAATGAAAAATAAAAATTTAATTTTCTTCAGTTGCTTCCTGATGGTTCTGATATGGATGGCTGGTATATTTTTCCTTTGTAATTGAACTCAGGAAGGATTCCCACGCACGGAACATTCTTTATTTTTATCTCAAGCTCATTCCCTTCCTCACTTATTCTCCATTGGAGCGGAATTGCCGAGTATGCGCACGCCCACCCGCAGGCTTCGCAGTGAGCAGCATCAGGATTGTATTCCGGGTCTGCTTCAAGATTCCAGTTTTGGCTTAGAAGCAGCTTTCTTGCTTCTTCAGGAAGGATGCTCTGGTACATTTTTACATCGTCCCAGCCTATTGATTTATACTCTTCAGAAAATCTGCTTGTAGCATCAAGGCAGACATACATAAGGCGCTCAACATCAGAGGGTGCTTTGCTTGTTGTTAATGGGAGAATCTTGTTGTACTGCGCTTCAGGAATTGCATATATCAGCTGCGAATTTGCCCTCATTGAGCCACCATTGAAGAACTGCCCAGCCCATAATTTTGTGAATGCATCTGCCTCTTTTTCTGTGAATCCCTTAGAAATCACATCTTCTTTAAGGGTGTTGTATTCTTCCTTGAATGCAGTTATCTCTGCTGTCTTTTCTTCTCCTGGATTTAAAGTTCCGATTTTTGCGCCCATAGTTTTTTGCATGAACGGGGATGCACCAGGAACTCCTGTCACAAAAACCATTGAGTCAACTGGGTAATTTCCTGTGTTTTTCACTGTTACAGAGCCCATGTTAAATGAAAGCTCAATTGGGTTTT
>JAPLZQ010000117.1 GCA_026394965.1 Candidatus Woesearchaeota archaeon | reverse complement strand
TTGCTCATTATGAACGGCTGCTCAGCCTCTTTTTCCACAATCAGGTGCTCAATCTTTACCCTAAACTCCTCATTTCCCACTTTAACAGGGCAGAATCCCTCTTCCTGAATGTGTGAGAGAATGCTTTCTGCGCTGTTCATTGAAAGCTGTGCTATTATCAGGGGAGTCTTTTTCCCGAATTCAGGCCCGAGCTTTGAGAAGTCTGCCTTGACCACTGTCCTTATCTTCTTCGTTTCCTCGCCTAAGCCAAGGTTTCTTATGTTGCACTGTTTGAGTATTACTTCAGATATTCTCTTTGCTGATTCAAGCTTCTCCTTGTCATTTGAGATTACAAGAGCCTGCGGGAGGGGCCATCTTACCCCAAGTCCCTTCTTTTCCCTTAGGAACAGGACTGCAGTCACAATCTCCCTTGCAGTTTCCATGTCCTCTTCAAGCTTTTTGTCTGTAAGCGCTTTCTGGGAGAAAGCCCATCTCATCATATGTATGCTTTTTTCGTCGCGGTTTTCGCCTTTAATCACATCTTTCAGAAGGTTCTGGTAGATGCTTTCTGTGACATAAGGCGCAAAAGGCGCAAGAAGCTTTGCAATCTTGTCAAAGACATAAAGGAAGGTGAATGAAAGCTCTGCATCCTTGCTTCCTGCGCGGTTCCTTACAATCTTTATGTACCATCTTGAAAAGTCGTCATTCAGGAACTGCATTATTGCCTTTGTGCAGCTGCTGTATTCATGCTCTTCAATCTGAAGCATAACCTCTTCTGCAGTTGAGTTTGCCCTTGAGATTATCCATTTGTCCTCTATTTTCAGGTTCTTGACTATCATGTCAAGGACTTTTTGGTCAATCTCATCATCGGGGGTTTCAAGCTTTGAGAAGATTCCTGCGAATTCCTTAGCATCAACACCCTTGTTTTTCAGGTATTCGCACACAAAGTAATATGAATTCCAGAGAGTGTTCAGGAATGATGTTGCATTCTCCTTCACAAGGTTGTAGCTGAACCTCTTGACATTTCCAGGAGAGGTGTAGCACATCTGGAGCCTTATTGCGTCAACTCCGACTTTGTCAAATGCCTCGTCAGGATTTATGACATTCCCCTTGCTCTTGCTCATCTTCTCGCCGTTTTCATCCACAATCAGCCCTGCGCACACGACATTTTTGTATGCAATTGAGTCAAAGAGAAGAACTCCTAGGACATGCAATGTGTAGAACCAGCCTCTTGTCTGGTCCATTGCCTCTGCTATGAAATCATAGGGAAAGTGCTTTTCAAATAATTCCTTGTTTTCAAAAGGATAGTGGTACTGCGCAAATGAGGCAGAGCCAGAGTCATACCAGCAGTCAATTACATCAGGAACCCTGTGCATTGGCTCTCCGCACTGGCATTTTATCTCTATCTCGTCAATGAACGGCTTGTGAAGGTCAAGATTTTTTGGGACTTTCAGCCCTGCCTTTCTGAGCTCCTCAACGCTTCCTATGGCAATCTCCTTTCCGCAGGTTTCGCATTTCCAGATTGGAAGGGGAGTCCCCCAGAACTTGCTTCTGGATAATGCCCAGTCCTTTGCCCCCTCAAGCCAGTTCCCGAACCTGCCTTCTTTTATGTGTCTTGGGTACCAGTTTATCTCATTGTTCTTCCCGAGAAGTTTTTCCCTGAATGCACTTACCCTGATGAACCAGGACTGCCTTGCATAGTAAATAAGCGGAGTCTTGCATCTCCAGCAGAACGGATATGAATGCGTGTATTTCTCAACCTTGAACAGCTTTCCGCTGCTTTCAAGCATGGAAATTATTCTCTTGTCAGCATCCTTTACAAATACGCCTGAGAGGCCTGGAATTTCAGATGTGAACTTTCCGTCCTCGCCAACTGGGTTTACAAACCCAATTCCGCAAGCCCTGCATGAAACAAAATCATCCTCTCCGAATGCAGGCGCCTGGTGGACAATCCCGGTTCCATCCTCTGTTGAAACATAATCTGCTGCTATTACAATGAATGCCTTTTCCCTGCAATTCCTGAATTTTTCAGCATAATAAGAAAACAGCGGCTCATATTCCATTCCGATGAGCTCTTTTCCCTGAACTACCTTCACTATTTTCCCGCCGGGAAAGTATTTTGCTGAGAGCGCCTTTGCAAGGATGTATTCTGAGAACTCATGCTCAACAAAAGCGTATTCTATCTCTGGATTTACTGCAAGAGCAAGGTTGCTCGGAAGAGTCCAGGGCGTTGTTGTCCATGCAAGAAAATATCTTGCTTTGCCCCCTGATTCTTTTACCTTGAATCTACAGGTTATTGTGTCTTCTGTGACATCCTCATACCCTAGCGCAACCTCATGGCTTGAGAGGGTTGTCCCGCATCTCGGGCAGTATGGCACAACCTTGTAATCCTGAAAAAGGAGATTTTTGCTGTAAAGCTGCTTTAAGGACCACCAAACGCTTTCAATGTAGTTGTTGTCCATTGTTATATACGGATTTTTCAGGTCCACCCAGTATGCAAGCCTTTCAGTGAACTCATTCCATTTCTCTATGAAGCTGAAAACATCGCTCCTGCATATTGCATTGAACTTCTCAATCCCGTATTCGAGAACCTCTTTTTTGGAGTTAAGCCCCAATTTCTTCTCAACCTGCACTTCAACAGGCAAGCCATGGCAGTCCCACCCCCCTTTTCTTGGGACATAGTAGCCCTGCATGAACTTATACCTGCAGAAAAGGTCCTTGAAAACCCTCATCTCCATGTGGTGAAGGGCGGGGAGGGCATTTGCAGTCGGAGGACCTTCTAAGAATGAGAATGTCTTTTCTCTTTTTGCAAAAAGAACCTTGTCTTTTATCTTTTCAGAAGCCCAGATGGCTGAAACATTTTTTTCTATTTCCCTGAAATCATAGCTCTTGTTTGGAATTTCCATAATCAGCACCTTTTGGGAGGATTAAGTATTAAATGTTTTGATGTGTCTTTCAATCCTTATTTAAAATTTACTCATTATTGCCCTTTTTTGCACATTAATGAAAAAACGCATTATACTACTGTTTCTTATTCTTAAAAAACCGCGCTCTTCAATTATAAATTATTAGAAA
Organism: Candidatus Woesearchaeota archaeon; assembly: GCA_026394965.1. NCBI lineage: Archaea > Nanobdellati > Candidatus Woesearchaeota > Candidatus Woesearchaeota archaeon. The sequence goes on along the minus strand of JAPLZQ010000117.1, from coordinate 3,034 downwards.
GATTTTTAAATAATGAAACTTATTTTTAAGTTTTAAAATATGTGTGGAAATTCGTGCGGATTTCAGATGTTTAAAAACACTGTAAATCTTGCTTTAACAGTAAAAAAAGTGGTGAAAAAATGCAATTGCTTCTCTTAAATAGCCAGCTCAACAAAAGATTAAAAATTGCCGTGTTTTCGCTTCTTATCCTTTCGTTTCTCATAATCTTTTCAAGGGAATCAATTGCTGGATGCTGCATCTCTGCTGACTATAATGCACAATTCTCCCCTAATCAGATGGGCTGCGACGGAATTCTTTATTTTGAGCAGGAATGCACTGATTCCTTTCTCGCGCCATACACTCAGAATATGTGCTGCGTCTTAAACATATCAGGTGCAAATGAGTGCTATTACGGCTCAGAGAAGCTCTGCAAAGCAAAGTCATCTGAGAGGGGTGCAACAGGAATTCAATACCTTTCTACAGGTGATTTCGGGGAAAACGGGGATAACTGCACCTCAAACGCCATTGGCGGCTGCGTGGGCATTCTTCCTGAGATAAACTGCAGGAAGGAATACAACATTGAAACGCGTGGCTGCATTGAAGAGACAGAATTTCTGTGCGACTCTGACGGAATCCTAAAATCCGACTGCACAGTGTGCCTTGACGGGAACTGCGGAAGCCTTGTGTGCAACAGGGAAAGCGGAAGCTGCGAGATTGCCTCTGCCAATAACTGCACTACAATCGGCTATGAGTGCTGCCCTGACTGCAAGGAAGGAAGCCCTGAAGAGGAAAAATACAGCTATCAGGAGGGAAAATCAGGAGTCTGCACATCTAATGAGGCAAGATGCTGCATGGAGTGCTCTACTGCTGAGAACTGCTGCGAATTCAGGAGCCAGTGCCCGACTTCAACAGGGCAGGGAAGGTGCTCTCCGGGAAGATGGGAATGCTCACAATCCTGCATAGAGCCTGCCTGTGCATTGGGACTAAGGATAAGCAGTAATGATATTTCAAAGGGAATATGCCGGTGCGGCGCTGATAAAAAATACATTGCATCTGATTCCGGATACTGCTGTGAAATTGCTGGAATAGAGGGCGGGGTTTACAGCACAACACCATGCGTTCAGATTGGAAGCGCACAGCTTTCTGGCATGATAAAAGAGGATAATTCAGGAATACCTGGCGCGAGAGTCATAATACCGAGATACGGCTTGGTAAGCTTAGTAACAGGCGCTGACGGAAAATACTCTGTTGGCGGATTGAAGATTGGCGAGTCATACACCGCATATGCGTATGCATCTGGTTATTACATGCTTTCAAAAAGCATAGAAATCGCCTCAGAGAATTCATACCGGGATTTTATACTTACCAAGATTGGCTCGCAGCAGTGCGATTCCTCATCTTTGGGAAAAATTGCCGGATTTGATGCCCTGCCTTCACCAGGGAAAAAAGAGGAAAAGCTTGTTTGGGACAACAGCTGCTCTGATTTTATAATCCTATACAAGATTAAGAGACAGGGCTTATTTACTCCTGAAATAATAATCAGCCCTGCGAATGATAATTATGTTGATTCAAATGTTAAGTGGGGCGAATCATACACTTATACCATTACTGCAATTTACACTGGCGGCTCAGTTTCAAATTCCACAACAATAAAAATGGGGAATTCGCTTTGCGAGGGCGTTCTTCCGGGCTATGAATTCTGCCTTAATTCAAAAAATGAGAAGAACACAAATGATGCAACTTTAAGAAGGGCATGCGACGAGAATAATGAATTAAGCGTTGATAATGTCTATGTCTCAGAGGAATTCTACGGCTATGAAAGCACTGACTGCTCAGTATATGAAAAAACTGTTCTTGGAAAACATGTGTGTGTGATAACAAGGAACCTTCCTGAGCCTGAAGCAGGGATTGTAATCTCAAAATGCAAGAAAGAGGATGCGTGCGGTTCCTCGGGGAACCCGTTCGGACTGTTCTTTGAGAAAAACATCTGCATAAATTCACAAAATGAATGCTATTATGATTTTTCAAAAACATCAGTTGATGTTTGCGGGGACTGCAGGGCAGACCTGAAGTGCTCAGAGCTTATTTCAGAGGAAACATGCCTCAACAACCCCTGCGGGCTTAACTGCCTCTGGACTGAAACAAATGCCGAATTAAGCAAGGGAATATGCTATTCACCTTATCAGCCTCCTGAAGGGAATGAGACAGACAAAGGTGATTATAACAGCACATGCGATGCGTGCAATGCGCTTTTTGTAAGCTGCACAAGCGAGGTGTGCGGAGCACTTGGAAACTGCGTTAAGGGAATAGACGGATGCGCTGAGTGCGAATCAGATGTCTCCTGCACTGATTATCTTGACCAGGTAAGCTGCGAGGGATACCCAACAGGATTTTACACTTATGGAGACGGAATTACTCATTATACAACGAATGACGCCTGCCATTCCCTCAGATGCTACTGGAATTCCACAATAAGCGCCTGCTTAAAAGACGGGAACTTTGATGATAATGACGACTGCAAAAACTTTGGACCTCTTACAAATGAGCTTTGCAAGGAAGACAATATCCCGCCCGTTACAACAATAACAAGCAACACAACAATACGCCCCACTGAGCCAATAATTTTCAACATGAGCGAAAAAGTCAGGAAGTTCTCATACTGCATTGATGTATATGATTCATGCGCCCCAATCATTTCAACTGACGCTGAAGCAGGAAAGGAATTCAGCAGTGCAGTAATTCATCCGCTTGAAGACGATTCCACAAAGAATATCTTCCAGAGCAACGGCATATACTATGTGAGATTCTATTCAATAGATAAATACAACAACATGGAAATCATACGCTCTGTTCCGGTTTATGTCCTGAAAAACATCCTCAATGCTGAGGTGATTTATTTCTTCGAGGACGCGAACAAGTATAACTTAACTATAATTACAGAGATGAACAGCCCTGCAAAATGCACATTCACAATAACGCCCAATGTTTTAAGCAACATTGTGAAAAATGACTTCGCATCTCAGGAATACAAGCCATATTTTGAGCTTAAGTTTGC
>JAPLZQ010000116.1 GCA_026394965.1 Candidatus Woesearchaeota archaeon | reverse complement strand
TCGGCAGGAACCAGCTATCACCGGGTTCGATGGGCTTTTCACCCCTATACCAAAGTTACAAGAACACTTGTACGTAGTACCTCTTCGGGCCTCCACGCGGTTTTATCCGCGCTTCACCCTACCCTGGCATAGATCACCCGGTTTCGGGTCACATTCAAGTGACTCCCGGCACTTTCATACCGGTCCCCTCGCCCTTGCGGGTTGCGGGAAACTTGCTTTCGCTTCGGCTACCTTCATCAGTTAACCTCGCCACTCAAATGTACTCCCTGGCTCGTTATTCAAAACGAACGCTAGAACACCGTAATGCCCTAGCACACTATTACTACTAGATTTCAGGCTCTTTGAACTCCCTATCATGGGTTCTTTTCAACTTTCCCTCGCGGTACTTATTCTCTATCGGTCTTAAAACGTGTTTAGGGTTGGAAGTTGATGCCTCCCAAATTCCCACCTAAAATTCGATAGGCGGTACTCAAGAACTCGCCAATTTCTCCTCTCAGTTTTCCCTACGGGGCTGTCACCCTCTGTGGCCTTACTTCCCAGTAAAGTTTGAGTGGCCAAGAGAAGAAATATGCAGGCGGTCTTATAACACCACATCTTTCGCGCCTTGCGGCGTGAAATTCAGTTTGCCCTGTGCGGTTTTCACTCGCTGTTAATCACCGCATCTCAATTGATTTCTTTTCCTGCAGGTAATAAAATGTTTTAGTTCCCTGCGTTCCCTATCCTTTCGGATCATCCCTTGCGGGATAAGAATCTCATTCGGAAATCTCTGGTTCAATGCCTACGTGCAGCTCGCCAGAGCATATTGCTGCTTGTCGCATCCTTCATCGGCGTTTTAAGCCAAGTCATTCGTCTAGTAGCTTCTGTACCTACCTTATGCATGGTCTCATTAACATCAACCTTTGGCTAAACATCAGGTTTTGATGCTCAGCTGCACTCAATTTTGTGAGCATAAATTATGTTTTGTCTTCGATATTTGTGAAAAAATGAATGGACCCGTCGGGACTTTCATAGCCATTTGCGATTCTTGAGCCAGCCTGATTTTTTGGTTCAGGCCAACACTTTCCTTGCACAAAAGGCTGATTTGAACCCGAGGCCCCCGCCGTTCTTAGATTCCTCTTCGGAACATGCAAGGGTGGTGCTCTACCAGACTGAGCTACAGGCCCATTTATGATTATAAAAAATGGATATGGAAAAAAAATTTAAAAAAAAATAAAAGGAGGTGATCCAGCCGCAGGTTCCCCTACGGCTACCTTGTGACGACTTAACCCTTCTTACAAAGCCCAGATTCGAAATAATTAATTATTAATTCTCGTCTAGACTCTGCTCGAGTGGTTTGACGGGCGGTGAGTGCAAGGAACAGGGACATATTCACCAGAGTGTGATAAACTCTGATTACTAGGGATTCCGACGTCATGAGGGCGAGTTACAGCCCTCAATCTGGACATGATTGGGTTTCGAGGTTTAGCTCCTCCTTTCGGAGTTGCATCCCATTGTCCCAACCGTTGTTGCGCGCGTGTAGCCCAGGGCATCCGGGGCATACAGACCTACCATAGCCTGCACCTTCCTCTCAGTTTCCCGAGCAGTCCTCATAATGTGCTCGATCACAAAAGTTCGTTAGCAATTATGAGTGCAGGTCTTGCTCGTTGCCTGACTTGACAGGACATCTTACGACACGAGCTGACGACGGCCATGCACCACCTCTCGGCTTGTCAGGTAAAGTCATTAGCTTGACCTTCATTCTACCGTCGGCCCTGGTGAGATTCCCGGCGTTGAATTCAATTGAACCGCACACCGCACCCCTTGTAGTATTCCCCCGCCTATTCCTTTAAGTTTCAGTCTTGCGACCGTACTTCCCAGGCGGCGAGCTTAACGCCTTCACTACGACACTGCGCATTCACGAAGAATGCGCAACACCTAGCTCGCAGGGTTTACAGCTAGGACTACTCGGGTAATTAGTCGAAAATCAACATGCTATGAATTGCTCTCCGTCATTGCAGTAGTTGTAATGCAGTCGCAATGATTTTTTGAGTAATTCCGAAAATCGAAGATTTTCGATATCTAATCCGGATTGCTCCCCTAGCTTTCGTTCCTCACCGTCAGACCTGTTCTGGTGAAACGCCTTTGCCACAGGTGGTCCTCTGTAGATTATAGCATTTTACCGCTCCCTACAGAATACCTTTCACTCCTCCCAGTCTCAAGCTCAGCAGTGTTTTCTGCACGCCGTTAAGTTAAGCCCAACGATTTCACAGAAAATTTACTAAGCCGGCTACGAACGCTTTAGGCCCAATAACCGCGATTACTACTCGTGGCGCCGGTGTTACCGCGGCGGCTGGCACCGGTCTTGCCCACCACTTATTCGCCAAGATTCTTGCTCTTGGCAAAAGCTTGCACATAGTGCAAGCACTAAGAGTTGCCTTATCGCACTTTCGTGCAGTGTAAAGGTTGCGCGCCTGCTGCACTCCGTGGAGCTAGGGCCAGTATCTCAGTGCCCTTCTCGGGGCGACCTCTTCCAAGGCCCCTACCGATCTCAGGTTTGGTGGTCCGTTACACCACCAACTGCCTAATCGGCCGCCGACTCATCCTTAGGCGTTTCCTTTCAGGAAAAACTCATTCCAGAAATTATTCCCTATCCGGGTTTAGCCTCAGTTTCCCGAGGTTATCCCAAACCTAAGGGCAGATTATCGACGTGTTACTGAGCAGTTCGCCAGTGTCTTGCGACCCTTGGACTTGCATGGCTAATTCCAACTCTTATAGCAGCAATCTCCCGCAGGATCAACGGGATTTGTATTTAACGATAATTGCGGTTTATTAGAACTTAAAGGAATAGACGACACCTTATTTCAAGGTTAGATCTATCTCTTCCATATCCATCTTTGCACTTGATAAAGATATCAAGCACACATTTTTCAAATGTTTATCTGATTTAAAAAATCAGAATCGGAGATGAATTGCAGCTGAACTGATTATCAGTTGCACACTCAGGAGTAAAGGCACTTATATTTAAAGCTTTCGTTTAACAATGGGGTTGTTTCAAGGGCGGGTGGGGCTTTTTCTGCACAAGTGCTTTATTTATAAGCGGAATGGCTTATTTTTCATTGAGGCAAAATCCCCCAAAAGCAGGAATTTTCAGGATTTTCAATATTCGTCACTGTCCGATGAAATAGTATAAAAACCTTAGGAAAATCCTATTGAAAAATCATGCTCATAGGTTTTTTAATAGTCAATAGTTGGCTCCGCGGACTGGACGATGTTAGAACCTTTCTCTAAGAAAATCATGAAAGGGCATTGAGTAATTTATACCTCAAAGCCCTGAATGGTTCTTACTTTCTCTTTTCTTTCTTACTTCAATAAATAGCTAATCCCCACTAAGCCGGGTCCAGAATGAGTACCGATAACTGTTCCAGTTTGAACAATCGGGATTTCCGTATTATGGTAGACCTCTTTTAGTTGAGCAGCTAATTCCTTGGCTTCACCTTCAGCGGCAGCATGAAGAACACCAATTCTTACTATCTCTCCTTCTTGTTGAACTTCTCGAACTATTTCAATCAGCCTAGCAATAGCCCTTTTTTTGGTACGAAGCTTTTCCACAGGTATAACCTCACCATTTTGTATTTTTATGATGGGTTTCACCTGAAGAATAGAACCTAACAAACTTGAAGCAGCGCCGATTCGTCCGCCTTTCGCCAAATAATGAAGGGTATCCAGCACACCATAAAGCCTAGTTTTCGGGATAAAATTGTTTATCTCCTCTTCAATGTCGTCAATGCTTTCTCCGGCCCTTGCCATTTCAGCTGCTTCCATTGCTAGAAAACCCAGACTAAGAGAAAGAGTTTGAGAATCAATAACTCTGATGTCGAAACTATCCGGGAATTCTTTTTTTGCGATCATTGCTGAATTAAACGTCCCACTCAACTTGCTTGAAGCATGAAGAGAAATGATTTTTTCAGTTTCCTTCCCGATTTCTTTATAGGCTGTCAAAAAATCGGTGGGAGTAGGCTGGCTAGTCATCGGCAACACCTTACTCTTTTTCAGTTTGACGAAGAACTCATCGCTACTTAAATTTATCCTATCGAGATATTCTTCCTCGCCAAACCTCACATAAAGTGGCACTACCTTAATTCCTAACTTCTCCGCCATTCCTGGGGGGAAATCGGCAGTACTATCCGTAACCACAGCTACTTTTTGCTGTAACATTTGCCCGGCTTTTTCATACTCTGCAGGAATTTTCATTTCTGTAATCAGCTTAGACACTAACGCAGCTCTGCTTTCATCTGAACATGATTCTGCAAGTAATTTTTCTAAATTTGGTGTTGAGTTTTCCATTTTTATTCCTCCATTTATTATACTCTGTATGAAACCATTCGCTCAAGGTCTTTTATGTTATAAGTAAAGCCCCACACGAGGTCAGTTAGTTTTTCGCTCGGAACAATTATCGCGCGCTCAACTCTTTTCGGGGCATAGTCGCTGTATCCGTTTCTCAGGAATTCGCGCAGAGCCGCCGGCTCTTTTATTATGCTCTCTACCTCATTGAGCCTTCCCTCTCTCTCAATAACAGCGTATGCGAGCGATCTTGGGGAAAATTCATTGATTATTGAATCAAGGAACTCTTCAGAAGTATAGATGGACGACTCCATCTTGTAAGGCGCTGAATCCATGCTGAGAAGATTTGAATCCCGTATTGATTCTGCATATGACTCTGCATTTGTTCCTATGAATCTCCCTTTATTCTCAATTAATTCGCAGATTGCATATAATGCATAAGTGCTCTCATTTGTAGAAAAAGAAAGCTCACGAATCAGGGACTCGCTATTAAGCCCGCTTTTCATCTTCTCAACTTTCACATTTGGAAACTCTTTGATTTCCATTTTTTCACTCCCACAATCTGATTCTCATATTGGTTGTTAATGGGATTATAAACTTTTTGTTATTGAAACCATTTTTGAATAGCAAATAAATTAAATGTGTTAAGAAAATAAAAAACCAGATTTCAGATAATTGCAGCGATGATTCCATAAGTAGAGATGAAGGAAAGTCATTCCTGAAAAATCCATTTTCTTCGCTTAAAAGAATCTTTGAAATTATAGAAAGTTTTATAAACAAATCTTTTTATAATATGTCCTGTCAAATATTCAGTTAAAATAAAGAGGTGTTTTAATGAAGAGCTTTAATAAAAAAGGCGCTTTAGAAGTTTCTATCAATGCAATAATCATTCTAATATTCGCCATTGCAATCCTTGCTTTGGGGCTTACATTCATGAGGAACATGTTTCGGGGCGCAACAAAGCAGTTCGGCGAAGTCAGCGCTCAGGTTAAAACAGACCTGATTGAGAACCTTAAGTCAAGCAGTGATAAGATTGCAATCCAGCCAATCAGTATTGATGTGGACACCACAACAAAAACAGGAGAGGTGTATTACGGAATAAGGAACATCAATGATGTTGAAATTGATTTTTACATCCCACAACCAAACTGCGTTTCAATAGATGATCCAACAGATATAAGAGTACCTTCTGTTGCAACTTATACTCGTCTAACCGTCAAAGAGGGAGAAAGCGATGTCCAGCCTGCTAAAATAACAATTACGAGCACCACTGCACGAACCTCCTTCAAATGCACAATCAGAGTATTTGATGGTGAAGGGGGCCAACTATATTCAGAGAAGTCTTTCTTTGTCAATGTGGTTGAAAAGTGATTTTTTTAATTTAATCTAATTTATCCTTTGCTTTTATTTTTTTTATCCAATAAAAAATGGGAGCGTTAACTAAAATGAAAAAACAGCTTAACTGGCATGAGGAATTTGAGATAACAAAGCTTATTCTTGACAAGTTTCTCTGGATAGGCTTTGCAATGATGCTTTTCGGGCTTTACAATGTTCTTTTGGGCTCAAGCACCCTCGGATTTTATTCAATGGCTGTGGGCGCAACTGTGCTCATCATCTTCCTTGTGGTAATCCTGAAAATCTACGAACCGCCAAAAAAGTGAGAGAGATGATTTCAGGGAAAAAGGGGATTGAGCTTTCTGTAAACTTTATTGTGACTCTTGTTCTTGCGATAGTTGTTTTCGGCTTCGGGCTTTACATGGCCAGGACGCTTTTTTCCGGCTCTGACAATTTTCTCAAGATGAAGAGCCAGAGCTTTGAGAGCCAGCTTGAGGCAATCTCATGCGACGGCACAGAGTTCGTGTGCGTTGGCTCAATCCAGAAGAAGGTAAAGCAGGGCGGGATTGCTGTCTTCACATTAAGCATCCTCAATGAGAACAAGCCAAAGGAATTCAATGTCTATGTGGAGCCTGTTTCCTCTGAAGGGAAAATCCAGTATTTCAAAAACAGCACATATTCCCTCGGAATAGGGGAGACAGTCAAGGTTCCGATTGCGATTCACCCTTTGAAGGGTTCAGTGCTTGGAACTCATGCATTTAAGGTTACAGTCAACTGCACGAACTGCCTCTATGACGGCAATGAAATAGGCTATGGAAGCCCGATTTTAATATATCCTGTTGTTATTTGATTCATTTTTTAGAAAATCTAATAAATAAGTTCTTAATTCCTTATTCAAAGAGTTAAAAAAAGAGCAGGTGCTTGAAATTGGTGAATCTTACAAATTTTTTCAATGAAAATTTTATTATCACATACGCTAAATACATAAAAGGCGTTCTTTTCTTCCTTATTTTCATAAGCGTCAGCTGGATTGCAATTACAATCCTGAAAAGGATACTTGGGAGGCATGTTTTCCGCCCTAATTCTGAGCATCTTAAGAGAATGGGGACATTCCTTCTTTTGGGAATGCTGCTCTATGCAACAAAGATTGCTCTCCTGTCAATATTCCCCGAGAGGAAGATTCTTCTGGGAGTTGAATCGCTTGCAATATTCCTGCTTTCAATTGGCGTAGTCAACATGATTGACGGGCTTATCTCCAGGATGACAAGGAATGTGAAGATTGCTGATTTCCGCGAATCAACAATAGTCCTTTCAAAAAGGATCAGCGAGATTATTGTCTGGTTCATATGCTTCACTCTAATTCTCAAAATTTGGGGTATTGAGATAGGGCCGTTGCTTGCAGGGTTTGGAATAGCAGGAATAACTATGGGGCTTGCCCTCCAGACAACCCTGACAGACCTCTTCAGCGGGCTTGCAATGACTCTGGACAGGACTTTCAGGATTGGAAATGTCGTCCAGATAGGAGATGTTTTCGGCGAGGTTTATGAAATAACCTTTAGGTCAGTCAAGATAAAGACATATGCGAATGAAATTGTCGCAATCTCAAATTCAAAGGCAGCCTCAAACAATGTTATAAACTACTCAAAGCTAAAGCCGAGAAGAGTAACAATCCTTATGAGGATTGCCTACGGCTCTGATGTTAATAAAATGAAGAAGGTGTGCCTTGAAACAGTAAGGAAAGTTGCTGAGGAGCTAAAGCGCGAGAACAAGAGCCAGGATGTAATCCTTAATGAGCCATCTCCCGCAGTATTTCTCACTGATTTATCAGATTACAGCCTGAACTTCAAGGTTTTCGCATGGGTGAATGAGCAGTCATTTGTTTTTGAAAATGAGGAGAAGCTTAAGACAGCATTGTACAACGCAGTTAATTCTGCTGAGGGGATAAGCTTTGCCCTTCCAACCCAGATTATCAGGATGAAGGAGAAAATTTAGAGATATTTTTTTTTTATTCTCCGTAATTTCTTAATGCACTGTATGAGGCTTCTCCCTCAAGCCAGTAGTCAAGATATGAAAACATGTGCAAAAGCGTCAGACTAAGCCTCTTTTTCGGCTCTGCATTGACTATCTCTTCAATGCTTGTGCTGCTCTCAGGGTTCGGGCTTCCGCAGATTATCCTCTCAACCTTTTCCCTTGTAAGATAGCACCCGATTTCCTTATCTGGCTGGGTTCTAAGCCATTTCAGATGGGAAAGCTCATTGTTGAATTCCCTGAACCCGAAAATCTCATACTCCATTTCTCCACCTCTTCAGATAATGTGATTTAATCATATCTTATATGATATTATTTATAAATTTTTTCTTTGTAATACCTTATCATACAAATCGCAACTTTTAAATAATCCGCAGGTTTAAAGATGATAAAAAGAGGGTGGTTGCATGAAAGAAAGGGTTACTTTTACCATTGATTCTGAAATTCTTAAGCAGATTGACTCAACTATTGATGGAAGCATGATAAAGAACAGGAGCCACGCTGCTGAGATTCTAATAGCGAAGGCACTTGGCAATAACGCGCCAAAGACTGCGGTTATCCTTGCCGGAGGGAAGGGAAAGCGCTTCGGGCCGATAACATCTGAGATTCCCAAACCCATGATTCCACTGCATGACAAGCCCCTTCTCTATCATGCAATATGCCTTTTCAGGAAATTCGGAATAAAGAACATAATAATATCCGTGGGCTACAAGGCCGATAAAATAAAGGAATTTTTTGGGAACGGCAGGAATTTCGGGGTTAGCATAACCTATGTTGAGGAGAGCGAGCCATTGGGGACAGCAGGCGCGCTAAGGCTTGCCACTCCTTACATTGAGGGCAGCTTTATTGTATGCAATGCAGACGACTTAATGGACATAAACCTTGCTGAGATGTACAGCTTTCACAAGAGCCACAGCAGCATTGCAACAATTGCACTGACAACAATAGACGACCCAAGCAATTACGGCGTTGCATTGATGAACGGCGACAAGATTACTGCTTTTGTTGAGAAGCCGAAAAGGGAGGATGCGCCTTCAAAGCTCATAAGCGCAGGGCTTTACATTCTTGAGCGCCCTGTGCTTGACATGATTCCAAAGGGATTTTCCATGCTTGAGAATGATGTCTTTCCAAAGCTTGCAGGAAGCAGCAGGCTTATAGGATACTCCTTTTCAGGGATGTGGATTGATGTTGGAACCCCTGAGCGCTATGAGCAGGCAATAAGGGAATGGAAGGACATTGAGTAATTTCTTTTCAGAGGATAAAATGAAAGGGCATTGCGAAGTTGACGAGAGCATCTTCAAGGCATATGACATCAGGGGGATTTATCCCATCCAGATTGACGAGAAAACCGCATGCCTTATTGGAAGGGCTTTTTCCTCATTTCTCAAATGCAGGAATGTCTGCATTGGAAGGGACTGCAGGCTAAGTTCAAAGCGCCTTTTTGATGCGCTTTCCAAAGGCATAACCGAGCAGGGTGCAGATGTGATTGACATTGGCGAAGTCAGCATAAACGAGCTTTATTTTGCAGTTTCGCACTTTAATTTTGATTCCGGGATTATGATAACTGCCTCGCATAACCCCAAGGAATACAACGGCTTCAAGCTTGTGCGCGAGAAATCCATTCCCATAAGCGAGGAAACAGGGCTTAGGGAAATCCTGAATCTTGCTGTTAATAACAACTTTAAAGAGCATAGTAAAGAGGGCTCTGTCTCAAAAAGGGATTTTCAGGAGGATTTCATAAAATATCTAATTGACTGCACTGACTACTATGATTTTTCAGAAATGAAAAATCTCCTGAAATCAAGGAATCTAAGAGTTTGCATGGATGCATCAAACGGGATGGCAGGCGCTGTTGCTAAAATCCTATTTTCCCGGCTGGGTATAGAGCTGATTCCGATAAATTTTGAGCCTGACGGATTGTTCCCAAATCATCCTGCTGACCCCCTTAAAGAAGAGAACAAGGCGCAGCTTATTGAGTCTGTCAGGGAAAACAAGGCAGATTTCGGGATAATCTGGGACGTGGATGCTGACAGATGCTTCTTTGTTGATGAAAAAGGAAATGGGATACCGGGCGATTTCATGACAGGGATTCTTGCAAAGGCAGTGCTTGAGAAAAAGCCAAATGCCGCAATCTTATACGACCTGAGGGCAAGCAGGTTTGTCAGGGAAATTATTGAGGAAAACCACGGGAAGGCAGTCATGTGCAGGGTTGGGCATTCATTCATAAAGAAATACATGCGCGAGCATAATTCTCCGTTTGCAGGCGAGCTGTCAGGGCATTACTATTACAAGGTTGAGGACAGCTATTTTGAAAACTCATACATTTCATGCCTTCAGGCAATATGGATTGTGCTTAAGGAGAATAAGAGCATGGGAAAAATCCTTTCTCCCTCGCACAAATACTTCATAAGCGGCGAGATAAACTTTGAGTCAGAGCACAAGGATAAAATCCTTTCTGAAGCTGAATCGCATTTTTCCCGCGAGAAAGGCGCTTCTGTTTCTCATCTTGACGGCTTGTCTATGGAATTCCCAAAATGGCGATTCAACATAAGGAAATCAAACACAGAGCCCCTTATACGCCTCAATCTTGAGGCAGATTCAGGAAAGATGCTTGCTGAAAAACTGAGAGAGATTGAGAAATTCATTTCTGAAGCAGATAAAATCCAAAGTGAAAAGAATTAAAGCTTATACCAGTACTTGTCCCTTCTCTTCTTTTTCCAGGCAGATGCTCCCCTGATTATTCCGAAAGCAAGAAGCGTCAGTATCAGTATTGCCCCTGCTGAAATAACAGGGCTTGATTTCACTTTTTCAGCTGCAACCCCTGTGCTTGAAATTGCGTTTCCGATTATTGCCCCAAGCCCTGCCCATGCATTAACAGAACCTTTCAATGAACCCTCTTTAGAGTTATTATCATTTGATTCTTCCTTAACTGCGTTTCCAGTAATTTCAGCCCTGTTGAAGAGGTTTCTTACAAATGAGAAAAATCCTCCTGCTGTTCCATTGCTTTCTTCGCTTTTTTGAATATTTGCGCCAGTCATACTCTCATTTTCAGCTGCTGTCTCGCAGCTCTCTATTGTCTCAGGCATATCCTTTTTTGCTCCGCACATATTCCTGTCCACGCATTCCCGTTTCATCACTCCTGTTGCATTGCATTCGCTCCATGGAGAGCAAATCCAGCTTTCATTGCATGAGATATTTAGGTTTATCTTTGCTGAATTTCCTGAGGCTCCTGAAGGAGCAATCCTCTGGCTTGGGGTTGCGACTATTATCGGGCAGCTCTTTCCTTCCGAGGGCTTTCCTGAGCTTGTTCCGCAGCTGTTTGCATCAGTGCATGTCCCCTCGCTGTAGCCGTTTATGCATGTGCTCCAGACACAGCTCCAGCTTGGGGTGCACTTGTTTGTAACTGTGATTGTTATTATTATCTGAGATGAGGCTGAGTTTCCGTCAGATGCGCTGAATGTAACTGAATAAGAGCCGCTTTGGGTGAGGTTCGGAGTCCAGGAAAATGTTCTTGTGGCGGAATTGAATTCTGCTCGTGAGGGAATGTTTGACGCTGAATATGTGATTGAATCGCCGTCAGGGTCAGACGCGGACACTGTGAATTCAAGCGTGCTTTCCTCTTCAACATTTCTGTTTCCAATTGCATCAATTGCTGGCGCCCTGTTGGTGTTTGATACATTTATTGCTATTGTTTCATTTGCAGAAAGCATTCCATCGCTGACAGAGAATGTTACATTGTAAGTTCCTGACTGGTTGAAAAGGGGAGTCCAGCTGAAAAATCCTGTTGATGAATTTATTGATGCACCCAATGGCGCTCCTGAAATTGAATATGTTAAGGTATCATCAGAATCAGGGTCTGTTGCATTTACATAAAATGTTATGCTCTTATTTTCATCAGTTGAGTTGTTTGATATTGGATTAAGAGAAGGAATCCTGTTTACATTTGAAACATTGATGAATATTGTTTCATTGTCTGAATAAGTTCCGTCAGATGCATTAAAGGACAGGGTGTAGTTTCCTGACTGGTTGAAAAGGGGAGTCCAATTGAAAAATCCTGTTGATGAATCTATTGATGCTCCCATCGGGCTTTCTGAACTGAATGAGTATGTTATTAAACTGTTTGTGCTGCTTGCTGCTGAAATGGTAAATGACAATGTCACATTTTCCGAAGCTTCCTTATTCCCTATTGGAGAAAGGGTAACATTTCCTGCTGTTTCGTTTCCTTCTCCTTTGATAAGTTTTATCTGTGAGAAAAGAAAAAAGAGAACAAAAAGAAGCATTGCGAATGATTTTCTGTTAAGCCGCTGCAAAACCAATCTATCACACCTCGGAAATTCCTTCTTTAAGCATTTTTTCATTTTTTGTATTTAAATCTTGTCATTATTTCCGAAATTTTTCTATTAAAATTTCGCCAATTTCAAGTGACTAAAATCTGATTTACCGGTTAGTTGAAAGGGATTTTCAGGGAATTTTTGCACCAGTTAAAACAGCCAAATTCTGCCTTTATGGGCGCTGTAGAGGCAAAGTAAAAGCGAAAGGTTTTTAAAGAAAGGGGGCTCTTTTTTACTGGAAAAAAGAGCTAAAACAGCAGGGATTTTCCGACGAGAAAATTCCTTCTTAGCACATTTAAAAAAAATTCATTTTCCAAATGGTGAGATTGATGTCTGAAGAAAAAAAAGAAATGACTGCAGTTAATCCTGAGCCTGAAAAGAATGTTGACAGGAACAGCTACAGGGCTGAAAACATCCAGGTGCTTGACGGGCTTGAGGGAGTCAGGAAAAGGCCTGCAATGTACATCGGAAACACAAGCGCCTCAGGGCTTCATCATCTTGTATATGAGGTTGTTGACAACAGCATTGATGAGGCGCTGACAGGATTCTGCAACAAAATCATTGTTATAATCCATCCCGAACATTCTGTAAGCGTAATTGACAACGGGAGGGGAATTCCCACTGACATCCTTCCCAAATACAGCAAATCCGCAATGGAGGTTGTCCTGACAAAGCTTCATGCAGGGGGCAAGTTTGACAGGAAAAGCTACAAGGTTTCAGGAGGGCTTCACGGTGTTGGAGTTTCTGTTGTAAACGCGCTTTCCATAAAGATGCATGCAACTGTGATGAGAGATGGAAAGACATTCTTCCAGGAATACTCCTGCGGAAAAGCGGTTTCTGAGATTAAGGAGATAGGCACTTCCAGCCAGACAGGAACCATAATAAGGTTCTGGCCTGACCCTGAAATCTTTGAGACAACTGATTTCAGCTTTGACATTTTAAGTTCAAGATTGAGGGAGCTTGCATTCCTAAGTAAGGGCGTTTCAATAACTCTTCGGGATGAGAGGGTTGAAAAGGAAAATGTTTTCTTTTATGAGGGCGGCATATCCTCTTTTGTTGAATACATTAACCAGAACAAGAAGCCGATTCATCCTATAATCTACCTTTTCAAGAAGGAAAATGATGTTGAGCTTGAGGTTGCGCTTCAGTACACTGAAGGCTATTCTGAGAACATCTTCAGCTTTGCAAACAGCATAAACACTACAGAGGGCGGCACCCATCTTATTGGGTTCAAGAGCGCTCTTACCAGAGCAATCAACAATTACATTGAGACTGCTAAAAACGGAACTAAAAAGAGCGTTGAGAAGCTTGAGGAGAACCTCTCAAGCGAGGATGTAAGGGAATGGTTAACCGCTGTTATAAGCGTTAAGGTTGCTGAACCCCAGTTTGAGGGGCAGACAAAGACAAAGCTCGGAAATTCAGTTGTCAAGGGCATAACTGAATCAATTGTGTTTGAGAGACTTTCAAGCTACCTTAATGAGAATCCTGCAATCGCAAAGATTGTTGTGGACAAGGCAATAAATGCAGCATATGCAAGGACAGCTGCAAAGCGCGCAAGGGAGCTCGCAAGAAGGAAGAGCGCGCTTTCCTCAAATTCCCTGCCGGGAAAGCTCGCTGACTGCTCAGAAACAGACCCTCAGAAGTGCGAAATCTACATTGTGGAGGGAGATTCTGCAGGGGGCTCTGCAAAGCAGGGCAGGAACAGGATTTTCCAAGCCATTCTCCCATTAAGGGGAAAAATCCTCAATGTTGAGAAGGCAAGGATCGATAAGATTGTGATAAGCAAGGAAATCACAAACATCATAACAGCCTTGGGTTGCGGAATAGGGACTGAGTTTGATGAAAAGAAATTAAGGTATCACAAGGTAATAATAATGACAGATGCTGATGTTGACGGAGCCCACATAAGGACTCTCCTCCTGACTTTCTTCTTCAGGCAGATGAGGCAGCTGATTGAAGGCGGCTATATCTGCATAGCCCAGCCCCCTCTTTACAGGGCTTCCAAGGGGAAGAGCGTTAAGTATCTCTACTCTGATGCTGAGCTTGAGGCACACCAGAAGGAAATGGGCGCTGATGAGCTTTCAATCCAGAGGTACAAGGGGCTTGGAGAGATGAATCCCCAGCAGCTCTGGGACACCACAATGGACCCTGAGAAGAGAAGCATGCTGAGGGTAACAATGGAGGATGCTGTTGAGGCTGACAAGATTTTCACAATTCTCATGGGAAGCGAGGTTGAGCCAAGAAAGGCGTTCATAGAGGCGCACGCAAAGGAAGTGAGCACTCTCGACATATAATCTCGGCATATCATCATTGGTTTTTTTATGCAATGAATATTCCATGAATTGTTTTTAAATTTTAATAGAATATTAAGCAGTGCAATTGGCATTCTTTTTCAAATTACCATTATAAACCATTAAAACCGATAGTTTTTTATTCTGCCCCAGTAATCAGCATTTCCCGTGTTAAGGATTAAAAAAGCATTTTCAGGAGTCTGGCATTTCATCTGGAATGACAACAGCGTCTGGAGCTGGATTGTCAACATAATTCTCGCATTTCTTCTCATAAAATTCATAGTTTATCCTGTAATCGGGTTTGCAATGGGGACATCCCACCCGATTGTTGCTGTAATCTCCGAGAGCATGGAGCATGAAGGCAATTTTGACTTGTGGTGGACTTCATCAGCATGCAATTTCAATTGCGCTCAGTCAGATGTTTACACCCACTACAACATCACAAAGGAGGAGTTCCTGAAATTCAGGATGCATAACGGATTCAACACAGGAGACATAATAATACTCCGGGGAATTAACCCCGAGAAAATAGAAAAGGGCATGATAATAGTTTTTGATGCAGATGGCGCTGAACCAATAATCCACAGAGTTGTGAACAAGTGGAGTGATGGCTCAATCTACCGCTTCACCACAAAAGGGGACCACAACCAGGTTTCTCTCATAAAGGAAACCGACATTCCTGAAGATAAGATAATCGGGGTTGCAGTGATTAGGGTTCCTTATCTTGGATACATCAAGATTTGGTTTGTGGATTACATTGTAAAGCCGGTTCTTTACATCTTCCGTTCAATCAGTAACAGGTGATAAAATATGTTTTGCCCAAAATGCGGCGCAATGATGAAAGTCAAGAAGCATGGAAGCAAGAAGATTCTTGCATGCTCATGCGGACACACAGACAGTTCTCCCGAGAACATGATAATAAAGGAGAAGACGAGAGTTTCCGAGGTTAATGTCAATGAGCCCGAGACAAAGTTCCTGAAATGCTCAAAGTGCAAGCACATCTGGAGAGATTACAGCTGAAAAACAAATATTAATAAATCGGGAAAATGTTGATTATGCTGTGAGGTGGTTTTTTTGAAAAATGAGAAAAATGCTGAGCAAAATGATGATTTCAGGAAATATGAAGGGAAAGAGATAGTATTCATTCCCAAGAAGTGCCCAAAATGCGGAGAGCTTCTCTCAGTAAGGGAGCTCGGGGTGTGGGGATATTACTGCAATGACTGCATGTTCTGGTGGGGAACATATGAGCCCTATCCAATTGTCAAGGACGCAAAAGTTTCTGCCAAGAAAAAGAAGTAGACATGGCAAAAGCAAGGATTTCAGAAAAGGCGCTTTCTATAATTTCTTTCTCATCTTCATTTGAAGTGCATGCAAGGCCTTCTTCAGGACGGCTTGAGTTTTCCTATGATGAAGACAAGAAAGCAGTGATTGCATTCCTGAAAGCTCCCCCTAAAGGAGGGAAAGCCAATTCAGAGCTCCTTAGGGCGCTTTCAAAGATTTCTGGAAAAAAGTTTGAGATTATATCAGGAGCATCTTCCCGCAACAAGATAATCAAGGCGGTAGCATAAGAAAAGGAATAAGTAGAAATAATAATTGGATAATAAATAATAATTATATAATAATTTAAGAATTATAAAATTAAAAAATAATATAATAATACTGGGATTTATTTTTTCTTTGCCGCCCTTCTCGCCTTTGGCTTTTCAGCTTCTTCCACAGTGAAGAAATTGAGAACTGCCCTTCCAAGAAATCTGAGGAATCTTCCAAGAAACCTGAAGAGCCTTCCCAATCTGTTCTTCTGGGAAAGGAAGATTATTGCTGTGAGCATTAAAATCCCGGCAATTATGTAACATTTGTATGCTATTACCGCGCTTTTCGCATATCTCAATATCTGCACTGCCTTATCTATGAAATCTGCAGCAGCCCCCTTAATCCAGTCCCATGCAGTTGTTGCCCAGAGCTTCACTGCATTTCCAGTTCTTCTGAAAAAGCCGCCTGCTGATTCAACCATCCATTTTCTTGCTGTTTCCCATATCCCGTTAAAGAATGCGCCAATCTTTCCTGCTGCAGCGCTGATTTTCAGCCCAATGCCCTCCGTGGCTTTTGTGGCATTTTGTGAAATTGAGGCATTTGAAACAGCAGATTCAGATGGCTTTTGCGAAGGTGCTGCTGTCTTGACAGGTGCAGAAACATTTGTTCCTGTTGCGTTTGATATCTCCTGCTTTGTAAGCCCTTCCTTTATCCTTTCAAATGCTGAAACTGAGAATTTCCCTATTTCCTTGTAGTTCAGGAACAAAAAAAGTCCAAGTCCAATGATAAGAGCAATGATGAATATTGCCCATGGAATCTTTTTCTCTTCCTGCCTTTTCTTCTTTTCCTTCTTTTTTTCAGCCATGCCCCGCTTCTCTTTAACTGATTCCTCAATTGTGAAGAAATCAGAAATCTTCTTTCCCAAAGATGAGAAAAATGCTGCGCCTTCCCCTTTCTCTTTTCTTTCTTTATGTGTTAATGCCTTCTTTTCAGGCTCATATAAGATTGACTCCTCTTCAGCCTTTTCAGTATCATCATTTTCAGCGAAAAACTCCCTGATTGCCTCTCCTGCGCGTGCAATGAAGTTCCTTTTTGGGGAGATGAACTTTTTTAATGAAACCTCGCTCTCTTTTCTTCCGGTCTTCTCATCAACAACAGCCTTCAGATCATAGAACCTGCCTTTGACAGCGCTTATTGCCGAGTAGAATTCGCTTTTAGTCATGTAATTGTCAAGCTTCCTTTCCCTTTCAAGCATGTCCATACTGAGGATTTCAAGCTTCCTTTCAACATCATCAACTTCGCTTATCTGCTCTTTAAGCCGTTCAATTTCCTGCTGGTTCCTCTTCAGCCTGACATCGCTCTTGTCAAATTCCATGTCAAAAATCTCTTTTGAGACAGTGCGGTTCCATATGTCTGAGAATGCCTTGTCATGCTTTTTTATTGAGAAGGCGATGTCATTTATCTCTGTTTCAAGCTCCCTTAACCTGTGGTATAGCTTTGAGCTTTTCTGGCTGAGCTCCCCGGCAGAAACTGAACTTTCCTCAATTATCGCAATCCTTCCATCAAGCTGCTTAATCCTGGAAAGCTCTTTTTTCAGGACATAAAGCTCCTCTATCTTCCTGTAATCAGATGAAAGCTCCTTTTCAATCAGTTCAAGCTCTGACTCAAAATCATCAGATGAAACCTTTTTTGCCCTAAGCTCTGATACAGAATTATATATGCTGTCAGTATATTCCTTAAGCACATCTATCCTTTCATCCCTTTTAATCATGCCCTTCTCAAAATCAGATTTGGGAAGCATGCTTTTTCCAAGCGAGGCAATTTTCTGCTCGCTTTTCCTTTCGCCTGCGGCGATTGAGTTAATCTGATTTCTCATCCTTTCAATATTTGAGATTTCACCCTTTGCCTCGCTTATCTTTGCGACAATCTCATCCATGTTTTCGTCAAACTCATTGAGCATTATCGCGCTTTTTTTCAGGGAGTCAAGCTGTTCTGAGATTTTCCTGATTTTTGAATTCAGCTTCTTGACGGTTTCAGAGCTTTCTTTGCTCTCGCGGGACGCCTTTTCAGCAGAATATAACCCCTTTGCCGCCTTTTCTTCAGTTTCCTCAACTTCTTCTTTTAAGGCGCTAAGTTCATCCATTGCCTTTTTTTCAGAATCAAGCCTTTCAGAGATTATTGAAATTTCCCTTGCAGATTTTTCCAGCTTCCTGATTTTTTCATCATATTTTTCAAGCTCCTTCTTTCCTGCAGAGCCCTCTCTCGCCTTTTCAATTGACTCTTTCAGCGCAATTATACTTTTCTCAAGCCCGCTGATTTCTTCATTATGCGTTTTATTAAGCACTTTTATGTCGCGCTTTACAGAAGAGAATGAGTTTCTAAGATTCTTGTCCAGCTTTTCAAGATTCCCGCTGCTGTTGATTAATTTATCGCCGTCTTTATTGTATTCTTCCATCTACAACCCCCTTTCCCTCATAAACAATAATTGTATATAAAACTTTCTATTTTTTACCATTGCAGAATAGATAAGAAATTGATGCAATTGGGCGGGCGATACGGAGGGAGGGATATACAAAAGCTTTAAATATTAAGATAGGAAAATGAAACTTTAGCATATGGCGGTAATGGTGTAGCCTGGCAGCACAGAGGACTGTGGATCCTCTAGCCCGGATTCAAATTCCGGTTACCGCCCGTTTATTCTGATGAATGCTAAAAATCCGCTACAATTAATTAATGAAAAGAATAATTAAGGTAATGAACACTTAATATATAATGAACAATTTTGTCAAGGTCAATAAGGTCTTTTGAAATCATTGCAATCACCAATTAAAAACCGAAAGAATGATTATTACCTAAAGAATCTTCTTCTAACCTTTTTTGGGAAGAAATTTCCTTTCGTTTTATAAGGCTCGCCTATTTTTTCTAATGATTCAGTGTCAAGCAGCAGCATGTCAGGCCCGCCTTCCTCAAGGCTCTTGGTGTAGTCAATCGCCAGCAGATATTTTTTCATGCTTTTTTCATCGTTTTTATCAGCCATGAGCGCATATGCCACAGGATAAACTTCTCTGTTATATTTTGCTAATGTCCTATTTTCAAGTTCTTTTATTTTTTCTCGCTCAATCAAATGGATATTATCGGGATTGCCTTTTGCAATATCCTCTGCCACTGTATAGAGCGCATTAATGAAATAGAGACTATCATCAATAACTTTTTGAAATTCATTCATATTTCTTTTCTTCT
>JAPLZQ010000115.1 GCA_026394965.1 Candidatus Woesearchaeota archaeon | reverse complement strand
CATAAATCTGAAAATCAACATTACAGGGGAAAGAGTGGCATTTGGCGCTGCAGTTTACAAATGCATCAAAAAGTGCTTTATCAGTGTAATATTTCCTCTCTGGGACCATGTCTGTTATATTGAAGTCAATTATGCCATCCGGGCATACATCAATTTTTATTGATGATGCATTTCCTGAAAGCGCAAATGAGAATTTCGATATTTCCATTTTCTTTTCAATTCCTATCTGGAAAAACTGGTTAGATGCAATGAAATCAAACCTTCTGCTTGTTCCTCCATTTAAAAGCCCGCGCATTATCACATCCTGGGGCTTTATCTCGTATGTTTCAAGCGCAGTCTGCTCCCTGCAGTAGTCCTGGTCCTGCCTCAACGCCTCTGGCATGAAAGATGCTGAGTGGAGATGAAAGAATGTCTTGCAGTACATCTGCTTTGCAAATGCCGGCATTCTCAGTGAGAAAAGCATGAGAAGGAGAAATATGCTTGCAATTGTGATGAGTCCTATCATAACTGCGTTTATTGCAATGTCCCCTTTTTTTCCTTTTTCATAAATTTTCATTTTACCCTCCTTATTGAGCATGTGCTTTCATTGCTTGATATCTTGAGGGTGTATCTTCCCTCTGTCAGGTTTGAAAAATTCTCAAAAACCGCAATCTCTATTTTTGAGATGTTTCCTGATGTGATGTTTGTTTCAAGCAGGAAGCACTCCCTGTTTTTTCCCTCCTCGCTTGTGCACAAACTGCAGAGCTTTGCAATTCTCAGGTAAACCTGCGTGCCTGTTCCGTCAACGCTCTGGATTTTCTCTTCTGGCTCTGTCCCAATATTCAATGACTTGAATGAGAATGCCATCAGGAGAACCATTGCTGATATGGCAACTATAACCATCCCTATTTTCATGTAAAGGTCGTCCATTGGAGCTCTCCTAAACAATTGGCTTTTCTTTTATTCTTAAGCTCTTTAAAGCATTCCATGCAGGCGCAAGCATAACAACTGAGCTTTTTATCCCGATTGAGCTTACTCCCTTCTGCACCAGATTGTTAAGTGCGACAACTCCCACAATTGTCACAAACACATACACTATTATTGCAACCATGACATTCTTCGCAATTGCAGAATCCCTTGCAACCTCATCAAATCCGTTTTCAACCCCGCTTGCGATAAGAGAGAGGAGGATTACTGCTTCAATCATGTAAATTCCGACAAGCACCTGGAAAAGCGTTGGCGGAGTCATTCTTGTGAAGTTGATGAAGTCAGTGAAAAACGATGTGTCGCCTCCGGCAAGCATCCCCCCGGTAAATGATTTCATTATCTGCTCAAGCTGCCCGAGCATCTGCGAGAGCGACTTTACTATAATCAATGTAAGCGAGCCGACAATTCCTGCAATAAACGGGGCAAGGAACTGCGCCTGCATTCTTATTGAACTTACTGTTTCGTCCAAAAGGTCGTAAATAAGCTCCTTTATCTTCTTGGTGTCCTCTAGATAGAGGGAAATCTTGTTGAGGATGCTGTATATAACCTGAGAGCCCTTCCTTGAGCTTTCGGTGAATATCCACATTATTTCCTTTAGGAGCGTTGAAGGATAGTATTTTATTATTCCAAACTTCGGATGGAATATTGCCTGCTCAAAGGTTATTCCCATGTTCTTCATCTGGTGGACAACTGTGAGGAAAAGGTTGTAAATCTGCTTTTTCTTCAGGTTCATAAGCTCATAATTTCTTATGAAATTGTCAATTGCAATCTCAACAGGAATGTTTTCTGTGAACTGGTTTGAGATTTGGTAGAGGGATGCGCTTAAGTCATCCTCAATTTCAATTATGGCGTTTCTCAGCTTTATTTTCTGGCTGCTCCTGCCGTAGAAGAAGATGAAAACCCCCACTGCAAGCCCGAATGGGACAGTCATTGTTATGAACATTGCAGGAAGGTCATACTCCTTTTGCATCAGCGGCGGAGGGCTTGCGTTCTTGGGAAGCGCCATTGCCTCAATGAACAGTGGTATTGTGCTTGTCGCAAGGTGTATTATTCCCGGAAGCATAAGGATTACTGCAGCAATTATTGCAACAGGGAGAACTGAGATTAAATGCTCCTTTCCGCCGAATTTAATGCGGTATTTTCCCGGAGGGGGGAGAGTTGGGTTTTTAGAGATGTCAGGCGCTGAAAATGCGCCTGGCCTCTTTGAGATTATCCTTGACGAAAAGAAGAGTATAAGCGAGGGAAGTATTATTATGTATCCGAAAAATAGGTATGAAATCTTTATGCTCTCTGACATGAACACGCTTATCATGGGGAAAGCAATCAGCCCAATTAAGGGAAGGGTAAGCCCGAATGTTGAGAGGATTACAACAGGCATTTTCAGGTCGTGGGAAAAGTGCTTCATCTTTTCATAGGTGTCCTGAAGTATTGTGGAGAGCGCCTTGTCAAGTATTGCCATTTGGTGCTCCTTGTCTGACTGAAGTATTACTGAATGAAGTATCATAAATGACTTCACAAAATCCTTGTTCCTCTTAATCCACATCGGCATGTGCATGTTTATTGCGTCTTTTATTGAGGAAACCTTGCCGCTGTCAAGAAGCCATATTATCCTTTTCAGGTCCATCCCAAGCGGACCATTAAGGTGCTCTGTTGCAAACCCTATTGCCTTCTCAAGCACAGGATTAACTCTCATGTAGATTGTCATGTAGAGAAGGGCAAGGAGCGATTCCTGCTGCGCCCTTATCTTTATTATCTGGGATACATACCCTGGATAGGTGTAGGCAACATAGGAAAGGAAAAGCCCTGTCACTATTATGAAGAATCCGAAGTCATTCCATCCGAGGATTATGAACGGCACAGAGAGGAAGGCAAACATGATAACAGTTAGGACAGAGGATGCGATTACATTTTCCGGTTTGACATTCATCCTTGCAATCTGAAGATTCTCAACCATCTGGGGCTGGGATTCATCCCTTGCTTTTATGAAAGGCAGAATCTGCGAGGAAAATGCAGCATACCTCTCAAAGAATGTCTTAAGCCTTGCCTCTTCAATTTCCTCTGCGCGGAAGTTTGTGAATTGCTGGGAAACAAGGTTTGAGCCATCATCAGCAGTGCTGGAAAGCCTTCTTCTTACCTCTTTTTCAATGTCCTCAAGGCTTGTCATTCATTCACTCTCTTTTTCATCTTCCGGATCTTATTTCCCGGAATAATCTTCTTATTAAATATTTATATTAGGTTTCAGGTTTATTATGGATTTACAGGAGGCTTTGGAGGAGGCGGTATGACCGTTGTAGGGCGCTCACTTGTAGTATGTACCGAAGTTTGAGGACTAACAGTAGTCGGAGTAACAGACGTAGGAGTAACAGAAGTTGGAGTAACAGACGTAGGAGTAACAGTAGTCGGAGTTCCTGGCGTAGGCGTTGCAGTAGGTCCTGGTCCAGGGCTCGGATTAACTATTACTGGCGGGCATTCACATTCTGTACTTGGCGCTTCTATCCTGTGCTTGAGATAAACGTGAACGAGAAAGCTGAATTTTAAATTCTTGAAGCCCTCTGTTGAGACAGGATTTTGGTATTTTTTGTCAATGCATGTTATGTTTGCTATGAATTTCAGAGTGTGCTCTTCACCATATCCAAAGCAGTCGCCGGGGCATTGTGTTTCTGCATTTGGTTCCTTGCATACATTATCAAATGGCGCTCCGTTTGCATTTGGAGGATTTGGAATGTCAGAAGGGTTTTCACATGTAGGTGAGCTTGAATCTGTTCCTATTGTGCATTGCGGCTCTTTGTCGCATTGCTTTTTATAGCTGCATGAAGTTGATGCGCAGGTGCAGGGATCTGAGCATCCTGGGCTACATATCTCATCTGTTTGTGCATATCTGCAAAGCATTTCAGAACTGCATGTAACGTTATCATCAAAACTTTTCTTAAGAATGTCAACTGCCTCTTTTACAGCTAAATCTGCAGAGGCATCTGATATCTTTATTGTGGGGCATTGTCCGCTTCCTGTTCCTGAGATGAGAGGCATCTGAGCGCATGCGCTGCTTCCTATAGTTCTCTGCTCAGCCCAAATCCTTATTTTCCGGTAAAGGTACCAGAACCTGAGAGGGTATATCGCTGCAGTGTATCTGTTGAAGGATTCCCTGTTCTCATCTTCTATTGCAGATGAGATAAGGGACTTATTATTACCCCGCCCGGTAATTTCAAAGGAATCATCGGCTTTGGAATAACCGGTTGCAGAATCCTCCTGAAGCTCAAATTCGCTCACAAGCACTTCAACAGTGTCAATTGTTCCTGTTTCAGTATATACCACTTTTCCGAAATCCTCTCCTGAAACAGATTGGAGGTAGTCGTTTGAGATTCTTACTGCAAATTTGGAGATGCTGTTT
>JAPLZQ010000114.1 GCA_026394965.1 Candidatus Woesearchaeota archaeon | reverse complement strand
TGGGTTGCTCTTATAGGCATGTCAAATTCAAAATAGTGGGTAATCTTAAAACTGCTCTCCTTTGCAATGGATTCAATAAAATTCTTTGACTCTGCCTTGTGGATTGAATATATTACCGGTGCTATTTTGAATGCCTTTTCCAGGAAGAGCTTGTCTGCGTGTGCAAGCTTTGTCCCAAACGGCGGGTTTTCTATCACAAGATTTACCTTATCATTGAATTCACTAATGTCATTATTTACAATTTCTGCCTTGTCTGAAAGGGAAAGCCCTGTTTCGTGCTCAAGGAACTGAATGTTTTTTCTTGTAAGCTCAAGGGCGCTCATGTCAGAATCCACAAAAAAAACCTTCTGCGCGCCAAGGAGAAGCGCACCTATCCCGAGGATTCCTGTCCCGCACCCCAGGTCTGCAACAGTCCTCCCTGAGATTTCCCCGCTCATGTGCGAGAACCAGAGAATCTCTGCAGCAATCTCAGAATCAGTAGGGTACTGCTCTTCCATGAGCTTCGGCTTCTCAAAAACCCTCAGCCTTGAAAGCGCTATTGCTATTCCTGACTTCGAAAGCTGGAATTTCATTTTCTCACCCCTTGAATATGTGGCGCTTTAGTAATGGCATAGTGACGCATTGCCTGAAAAAAGAGATTTCCCGTCGATAAACCGCGCAGATTTTTCGTCACTTCAACGTAACCTTTTCGTTCCCTAAGATTTCATTTTAAAAAATATTCTTTTGATTATATAAATGTTTTTAAGCAGCAGCTGCCCCGGACATTTAAGGTTTAAGCAAGAGGGTGATATTATTTTTAGCTTTTCATTCAGGAGAAGGAAACTCAACCTTGAAAGCTTGAATAAAAAGATTGCTGAGTCATTCAAGAAGGTAAAGGATGAGTTTGAGGAGCAGCTGGACACTATAAACGAGGACACAAACGAAATCCAGTCCAACTATGCTTATCTATGCAGGCTTGATGAAAAGATTGACAAGCTGAATGAGAAGATTGAGCAGATGCAGATGCTGATTGTTACTGCAAACAAGGTGAGCAGCAATGTGAATATTGAGCCCCTTACCGCAAGAGAGCAGGAGGTTTTTTTGATTCTTTACACAACTGACCACCTTCTCATGTATTCTGACATCGCGAAAAAACTGGGGCTTACTGAAAACCTTGTTGCAAATTATGTTACAAACCTTATTGAAAAGAGAATCCCGATTTTCAAGAAATACCAGGGGAAGGAGACATTTCTCCTGCTTGAGCCTGATTTCAGGAACCTTCAGGCAAAAGAAAATGTGCTTGGGATAAATGAAGCCATGATAAAGCAGTTCCAGAATGACAGGCTTCAGGAGAAGAAGCTCAGCGGAAGCTCAAGGCAGTAATCACCTGCCGAAATTCCTTTTTCTATGCGAGAATTCAAGAATTATCCTTTTCAGGTCTGATTTCCTGAATTCAGGCCAGCTCTTTTTTATAAAAAACCACTCAGAGTATGCTGACTGCCAGGGAAGGAAATTGCTCGTTCTTAAATCGCCGGCAGTCCTTATCACAATGTCCGGCTTTGATTTCAGGAGAAGGTGGCTTTCAAACACTTTTTCATTTATTCTTTCAGGATTTATCTTTCCTGAAACTGCCTTTCTTGCAATCTCCCTTGCAGCATCCAGAATTTCCTGCCTTCCGCCGTAGGCAATTGCAAAGTTAAAGAAATATCCTGAGAATCTTCCTGTTTTTTTCTCAACAGCAGATATTTCATTCCTTATCTTTTTCGGGAGCATGCTGATTCTTCCGATAAATCTGATTCTAATCCTG
>JAPLZQ010000113.1 GCA_026394965.1 Candidatus Woesearchaeota archaeon | reverse complement strand
CATAGTGCAATCTGGGAAAAGCAACGCCCGCTCAGCTTACATTATAAAAGATTCTTATGTAAAAAAAGTTGATTCTGTGCTCTCTTCCTGCAAGAAAAAAGACGCATTCCTGGTTCTTGACATGTTCCCTCCGATGCACGAAGCGCGCGACAGAGAGGAAAAAAAGGAAATTCTTTCAAGATACTTTGCAGGAGAGTAGGGCTTGCTTTATTCAAAAAAAAAGTTTACAGAAACATTTTCTGGTAGTTGCTGAATATTGCGTTTGACACCTCTTCGGGGTCCATTTTCTTTATCTCGGCAATCTTCCTTATTGTTTCTGCGATGAATGAGGGCTCATTCTTTTTTCCTGGATACGGGCTGAGGAAGGGCGCATCTGTCTCGGTGAGTATTCTTGAGAGGGGGAGAATTTCAGCAGCCTTCTGGAAGTGGCTGCTCTTTACAATGTTTGTCGGGATTGAAAACATAAATCCCTTTTCATAGCATTCCTTTACAAGATTCATGCCTCCTGAAAAACAATGCATCAGCACATTTTTTATTCCTGAGGAAGAAAGGATTTCTATGCATTCACTTTCAGAATCCCTGCTGTGCACTATCACCGGCTTTTTAATTTCCTTCGCAAACTCAAGCTGCATGAGAAAAAGCTCCCTCTGCCTCTTTCTTAAGGTTTCATCTTTTACCCAGTGGTAGTCCAGCCCTATCTCACCAACTGCCACAATCTCTTTTTTATGCTCTCTGATGAAATTGATTTCTTCTTTAATTGTTTTATCGTCAAATTTTTCTATGAACTCCGGATGAAGCCCGAGCGCTGCCTTAACCATTTTGTATTTTTGGGAGAGCACAAGGGCTTTCCTGTTGCTCTTCTGGTCAACCCCGTTGGTTATTGCTGCCTTGACATTATTCTCTCCTGCCCTTTTCAGAATCTCATCTATCTGCAAATCATCAAAAAAGTCAAGGTGGCAGTGGACATCAGCAATTATCATTCTGCCGCCCTCAGTTCACCTGACATATTTCCTTTCCCAGGCTAATTCTATATTTCTTGCATCCTTTTTTGCAATTGAGAACTCAATATTTGCTACAAGCTTCTTTCCGAGGGCTTTTTGGATGAGGTAAAAAACGCTTGTCTTTTCAGACAGCTCAATTGTGCTCATCTTAAGATTGCACAGTTTTACCTCAGCGCAGCTTGAATCCTCGTCTTTTATCTTCATGCAGATTTCGTTTCCTTCCCCCTCTGTTCCCGCAGCTGAGAAGACATAAATCTTCTCAACGCTGTATGGAAAGATATAGGTTGAAACTTCCCTGTCCATTGTTCCGCCAATGCAGACCGTGCTTATTGAGTATTTCAGCCTGTTGAATGACTCCCTTGCCTGGGAAATCTCCTGCTGAGCCATGTATCTTGAGAGAAATGAATATGCTCCTGAAAACATGATTACGCCAATGAGGAGCCCTGCGATAATCCACATCCAAACCTCAACAGATTCCATTTTGCTCACTCAATCTTCACAAACTTTGTGTTGTAGTCATATGAGATTACTGCCTTGTCGCTGTTGGAATAGCTTATTGTTACATTGATGCCTTCTGTTTCAAGGTTAGTTTTCAGGGAGGGGTCAAGGCTGCATTGGTTTGGGTTTAACGTATAGCACATTATAATGTAGCATACGCTTCCCTTTACCCTTCCAATTTTTCCGTTTTCATAGCAGAGCTTTGCGCCCTTCTCAACTTCATGCCTGAAATCATCCAAATCAGTTGCGTTTATCTTGACAATATCCCCGCTTCCCTCTTCAGAGCTGCATTCCCCTGTGAGGCGGCACATGAACTTGCTTGAGGAAAAGCTCCATTTGGTAAGCATCCCTACTATCACAAAAACTGATATTGTTGCAATGAATATCAGGAAAACATACTGGATTGCGATATCGCCTTTTTTTGCGCTGATTTTTCTTGAAAATCTCATTTTTTCCCTCTTAAATTCTGTTGAATGTATTGGAAAACTCATTTATCATGGGAATTATCATGAAAATTACAATGGCAAGGACTATAAGCGCCATTATGAAAAGCAAGCCGTATTTGAAATACATGCGCATTGGGCTTTCCTCTGGCTTTTTTTCATCTGGCACGAGCATTTCAGGATTCTTTATCACAATTTTGCTCTCTGTTTCAGGGGCATGCGCTTTGTCTTCGAGAGAAAGCCTTTTTATAAGCTCTTCAGGCGAAATCTTGATTGGATTCCCGAATCCGTCAATCTCATAAATCCTTGAGTTGGAATCCGCTCTCATGAAATCGCTTGCCTCGCGCAGGCTTTCAAATTCCCTTCTTGTCCTGGTGCTGTGCACAAGGTATGTCATATCTTCTTTTTCAGCTCACAATAATTTTTCTTCCACTTGACTTGTATTCTATAAGAACGTTTGTTATGCTATTTATATCTTTTTTGAAATCAAGATTGTCCTCTTCTCCGCATTCGTATTCTGAGTCAGCTATGATATGGCACCACTTCCTTTTTACAAGAAGTTCGGCAATGTCCTTTTCAGTTGTTGCACGGTAAAAGATATAATCCTCTGGAATCGGAAATTCCAGGCATATTATGTCTGACTCAAGCTGCCCGAATTCTGCCTTTTTCCAGCATTCTGCTATCGCATTCAAAAGCTCTTCTCTAAGATAGTATTTCTTGTATTTTATGCTTAAGTTTGAAAGGAAAATCTCAGTTGGGTTTGATGTCTCTACTGTGAAATTGAACCTGCACAAATCTTTTTTGCAGCCCTTCTTTATCGCTTCCATTTCATTTGTGAAGCTGAATTTCTCAGATGCCTTTGAAAGCAGGGCTATACGGAATATTTCATTTTCAGAATCGCCGTCAATTATTGAGACAGAAACATCGTGCGCCTGAAGCTCATATGATATCTGAAGATTAGTTAAGATTATTGTTCCGTCTGTGTCAGATGAAACATTTATTGGAATCATGCAGTAACCGAAATCATCTGGCTCGCAGGATGAAAGTGCATCCTGCAGAGTATTTTTGAATATGTCCCCGGAAACGAGCCAGGGCAAATTTGAGCGGTTGAGAGAACCGGGGTGATTTGCTATTTCAAAATTATTTATGCTAACAATTATTCCAGAAGGGTAAAGCGACATAACAGCATCCATCACAGATTTCTGGAGGGAAGGAGTGTCTATGTATGCTACAAATGCGCCTCTTGTTGAAGTTGAAAGCTCTTCCATCCATCCCATTATGCTGCTGCACAATGGATTGTTCTGGCAGCAGGAATCATCAGGGTTTATTGAGCATCCAACATTAAATCCTTCATCATTGCTTAGGTCCTCGTTTCCAAACACAACGCTTACATAAGCATCATTAGCAACAGAATCGCTTTTTGCATTGTCAATTGAGTCCTGCTCATTTCCTGTGAAACTCGGATTTGACCATTTTCCAGCAACTCCTGCCTGTGCTCCATAGTGATATTCTGTTCCAAGTGCGCCTGTCGGGTCTGAATCGCCGATTAGGATTATCATCTTCTTGGACTTTTCTTTCCAATCAACATTTTTGGACAGGTGGCTTGCTGCAAGAGCCCAGGCTTCTTCATATTGGTCCCCTGGAAAGTAATATACTGTTGCTCCCCAGTCGGGAGTGCCGCTCTTAACGCGGGATGGCCCTTCTTCTATAAAATTGATTGCGGAAACTGCCTTCAGCTCTGCATTTGTTATTCTATCTGATATGCAGCTTCCTGATGTTGCTCCTTCTCCGATTGCATAAACTCTTATCCTAAAATCCTTAACCCCGAAATCAGAGAGGTTTTTCCCTATTTTTTTTATTACATCGCACACTGAATTCCATTCTTCAGTCATGCTTCCTGAGGTGTCTATTGCAAATGCGATGTCCACGCTTCCAGGGTAGTTGCTTCCCACAAGCTCAATTGATGCGCTGTTTATCAGGGCATATTTTGAGATGTTTATTAATGCGCCCCGCTCTCCTCCGTTCCTCGGAAATGGTGGAAGGCTCTCGTTTTCTTTTCCAGATGGGAATCTTCTCAGTTTTCTTTCAGAGCCAGTTGATATTGAGAGTTCGGCAGAAAGAAGGTTTGTCTCCCGCTCAAGGAATATTGAGAAATTATCAGACAATACTGATTTTGACATTATTGACAGGTGTCCAGTGTTTTCATCAGAGAACTTGTCAATCATTAGTTTCTCTGATTTCATGAATGAGATTTCGTGCTCAGAAGAATCCCTGCAAAAGCTTCCCATCCTTGTATCATAGAACTTCGGCGCGTATTTGTTGACAAGCCCGCAGTACATCTTTTTTCCGTCACTGCTTCTTGCTGTGATAATAAGTGCTGTTGTGATTCCGACTATTGCGATAAGGATTGAAACTATTGTTCCTATTGCAATGTCACCTTTTTTTCCGCACTTTGCCTTTTTCATTTAATTGCCCTGCATTAAACATTTATATTATGATTACTTTTGCTTTTTCTGCTGAGTATTTTATGAATATGTTTCTTCCGGGAGCTGTTTTCATTAATTTGAAATCAATGCTGTCGGATTTCCCGCACTCTTCATCAAAGCCGTTGTTTCCTATCTCTTCACACAGCCCGTTTTGCTTCAATGAATCTGTGAATTCAGCTTCTTTTAAGTCCTCAACAAATCCGCAGCTTTCTGGGATTGAGATTTCGTAGCATGAAATGTCATTTCCTGACTTTCCAAACCCTGACTTTTCCCAGCATGCAAGGGTGTGCGCGATTATTTCCTCCTTAACAAGGCATTTCTGGTATTCAACATTGAGGGCGCTAAGGACTATTGAGCCCTTTTCCCTCATTTCCATCTCAAATGGAACAATGCATTCCTTTTCATTGCAGGAGAGAAGGTAATTATTAATTCCCTCTCTTATGCTTTTATTGAGGTAAAGGGGTGAGTTTGAGTCATTCAGGTTTTCTGCTATGTTGATTTCATTTCCTCCTACGTTCATTTTAACATCATATACTGGAAGATGGTATTCAATCAGCAGGTTGTTGATGAGCATTATCCCGTTTGTTGCATTTATTTTTATCTTTATCTCGCACATATCAGAATTGCATTTCTCAAGTGCGTCATTTATCCCCTTTATGTTCAGCTTTGCATTGGCGGGCTTTTCCAGGCTTCCTGGATAATTCCACTCAATAAATTGCGATTCCTTGACTGTGATTGTGATGTTTGAAACCTTTGGAAGGCGTGAGTTGATTGCATTTCTCAAAAAATCTGTCTTTCCAAGCTCATTGTCTATCTGCGCGTCTATATGCATAGCCATGTAAATTACTGTTCCCTCTCTGTATTTGAACTCAACAATTGACTCGCCCGGGTCTCCGTTGTTATTTTGCGCGCATTTCAATTTTATATCCTCATCTTTTGGATTATTTTCATATGGGTCATAAACCAATTCTGCAATTACATTTACTTCGGGATTTCCTGGTGTTGTTACATAAAAGCAGTGCGAGCCAGAGTAAGGTATTTCAACAATATCCCCTTCTTTAACTCCGTAATTCTTTGCTGCAAATTCAGTGAATCTTATGCGCTGGGAATCCCCGCACTGTCCGCCCACTCCGATGTCTTCCTGACAGGTTATGTAATTTTCTTCGCAGTATCTGCATGTATCGCTTCCGCATTTGTTACATACCTCCCATATATCTGGGTTTGATAAGGCGGGAAAATCCTGGTAGGGGGTTATTCTTGTTATGAATGGAGTCCAGCCGTCTGAAGGAACGCTTCCAACC
>JAPLZQ010000112.1 GCA_026394965.1 Candidatus Woesearchaeota archaeon | reverse complement strand
TATGAGATTGAACGCCTCTATCAACAGGTGCACTCCCTTGTGCGGCGATATTCTTCCCACAAACAGGAGCACTGGCTCGTTCCTTATTCCGTATTTCTTCCTTATTGAAGAGCCGTCAATCCCCAGATGGAATCTTTTAGTGTCAATTTTGCAGTGCTCAATCCTGCTTGGGATTCCTGTCTCTCTTTTCAGGACATCCCTAAGAAAATAGCTTATGCTCACTGCCTCATCAACATTTCTTATAGTTCTATTTGTGAGGAAGCGGAAAATCCTTAGAAAAACCCTTTCCTGAATGCTCGGGAAAAGCTCAGGGTAGTTTATCCCGTAATTATAATAAATGTATTTCATCTTTTTCCCGTAAATTTTCTTTGCAATAAAGCAGGGAAAATTCATAGGGTAATAATGGCTTATTGCAGTCCCATAATCCTTTAATTCCCTTATTATTTTTATGTTTCTTATTATGTTAAGTGGGAATAAGAGTTTGTAGATTGGCTGGAGAATCTTTTTTTTTGGAATCCCAAATGCCTCAAGTTCAGCGTGCTTTGGCTTTAATGTTGCATCCAGGCAGAATATCTTGACTTTAAAGCCCTTCCTGAAATACTCCTCTGCCTGAAGCTCAACCATCCTGTCTATTCCGCTGAATTCATAGAATGTCGGGGTAAGAATTGCAATTCTTCCTGCCTTTTTTTTGTCTGAAATTTTTCTTCACCTAAATAATCAAATTTCTCAATAACTCTTTTCTGCTCTTATGTATTTAACATCTTCTGGAATTTTATGTTTTTCAATCTCGCTTTCAACGATGTTCTCAAGGTCGCATAGTTCAAGCTTTAAGAACCAGATAAAATTCTTGTCTGTCACTTCCTGCAATTCATTCTTTCCAGTCTTGACTGCAAAACCGCATTCGCAGTTCCAGTAATAGCTTCCTCCAGTATAATCCCCAAGGTATTCCCATTGTCCCATGTTTTTTTCCTCCACTTGGTTTAATTCCGCTTTGTGACGGATACTATGAAATGCGCAATAAGGTTTCCTCTGTCTGTCCTTTCCTTCTTTTCTATTTCAATATCCCCGAATCTGCAGAATGCTTTCCTTATATCGTTTTCAGTCATGAAATTTGTGAATCCATACTCCTTCAGGTAATCTTTCTTGCTTACCCTGCTTTTTTTGCTGATTATCATGCTGAAAATTTTTCCATTGTGCTTAAGCACTCTGTGCATTTCCTTTATTATTTGTTTTATGCAGGAATTCCTGTTGTGCTGAAGCGCGCAGATGTCTATTATGCAGTCAAAATAATTATTGGGATATTTCAGTTTTATTATGTCTCCAGTAAGAAATTCCCCTTTTAGATTTTCTTTTCTGAATCTCTCTGTTGCGATTTTTATTGCTGTTTCGCTTCCGTCTATCCCAAATGAGGAGAATCCCTCTCTTGCAATAAACCATGCGCCTGCCCCTGTTCCGCATCCCAAATCGAGAATCCTGATTTTTTCCCTGTCTTTTGCCTTGTAGAAATTCCTTGCTATGAACCTTACAAGCTCTTCTGAAGGGTATTTTCCCCACGCCCGATTCTGAAAAACCTTTTCCCAGCGGGAATCCCAGCTTCTATTAGCTAATGTACCAAAAACAGTTGCATCTGTGCCAGAAACACGCTTGTTTTTGAGTATTTTTGTATTGCTCATTTTAATCCTTTTCTCGCGTATATTGCCGTGTTTATTATGCAGTTTATCCTTCCGAATGTCAGATAGTAAAGTGCTTTAGTGAAGAAGTGAAGCATTCCCGCAAGCACCCTTGTCTTATTGTCAAGGAATATCTCTGAGCGCTCATATTTAACCTTAAGCACAGAAAATCCGCTTCTTTCTATAAACCCTTTTATTGTCTTTGGGTAGAAATAGAAGATGTGCGAGCCGGGATTAAAGTATGTTGCTTCCTTTCCAAATGAGTTCTTAATCCGGAATAATCTGTCAATGCGCCTTTTCAGGAGCACATAATTCGGGTTAGGCACTCTCACCACAAGAAGCCCGCCCTCTTTCAGCAGTTTCCCTGCAGAAAAAAGCGCAGATTTTGGATGGTGCATGTGCTCAAGGACATCAAACATTGTTATTGCGTCAAACTTCTGCCTTGAGCCGCGGAAATCATCTGGAAAAAAGCCCTTTTCAACATTCAGCTTTTTCTTCTGGCATCTCTTAACTGAGCTTCCTGCCGGCTCTATTCCGTAGACCTGCCACCAGTCCTTTTTTGCAAGTTCCATGAATTCGCCTTCTCCGCAGCCCACATCAAGGAGCTTTCCCCTTTTTCCACCAGTAAGCCGGTCAATCTCCCTGAGCTCTTCACTGAAGAATCTTTTCCTGTCTGCATTCTCAAATATGCTCATCCATTTTCTGTCTTCCTTTCCGAATGTCTCGCGCCTTCCAACCTGAAGAGGGTTAACATACACAAGAGCGCATTTTCTGCATTTGAAATAGTCAAATCCCTTTTCAGAAGCAAAGAACCTGCGCTTCAAAGAGCCGCAGCATACGCATTTCTGGTCTTTTTCTTTTTCAGCTTTCATTTTTATTCTGGCTTTTTTCCTTAGGGGATAATTTAAACAGCGTTTATAAATTTTTAGTATGAAAAGTGCAGGCGCTGAATGATTTCAGTTAAATTTATAAACGATTTTGCTCTGCACTTCTCTCAATGAAAATTTTGATGCTCAATCCTTCCTATGTCAGGGATTTCTGCAAGTCAGCGCGCTGGGCAACAAGGAGCAGGGGAAGGGTGCAGAGGCATCCTGAATACATGCTGACTGCGACTGCTGTTCTTGAGCGTGAGCACAATGTGAAGTTTGTGGATGGGGCTGCGCTTAACATACCTAAGAAGGAGATTGCGAAAATAATTTCGAGATTTAGGCCGGATTTAACTGTAATCCACACAACAACTCCAAGCATTTACAATGACATATCCTATGCAAAGCTTGCAAAGGATTTTTGCTCAGCAACTGTTTTAGTTGGTGCGCATTCCTCTGCTGTTCCGAAAGACACTTTCAGGATAGCAAACAAGCTCTCAAAGGGCTGTGTTGACATGATTGTCCGCGGAGAGGAGGATTACACTTTAAGGGATGTTGCAGCAGGAAAGGAGAAAAAAGATATTCTTGGACTTTCATATTATGAAAAAGGAAAAGTTTTTCACAATCCCCTAAGGATTGCTTCTGAGGACATAAACGGGCTTCCATTCCCTGCATGGCACCATGTGAAGCCGGAGTGGTATTTCAACGGCGGAAACTTATATCCCTTCATCACTCTCATTTCAGCAAGGGGATGCTTCGGAAGGTGCACTTTCTGCAGGGAAACTCAGGTTACATTTGGAAGAATGCTTCGGCTAAGGCATCCCAAACTCGTTGTTGCAGAGATAGAATATGACCTTAAGACATTTC
>JAPLZQ010000111.1 GCA_026394965.1 Candidatus Woesearchaeota archaeon | reverse complement strand
CGTAGAACCTTGTGAGCGCATGCAAAAGCCGAAGTATAAAAATAAAATCAATAAAATAAATAAAAATAATTTTTTCTCAGTATCTGCTCATTCAATGCTTGTTGAATGCTTACTCAATGTAGTAAGAGACGCTTATCATTCCTGTTACAGTGAGCTTCTGGGGCATAATCTCTGATGATTTCATTGCTTCTGCTCCTGCTGCTCCGGAAAAGTCGTTTCTGTAATAGTTTACATAAGGCGAGTAATATCCGCTTGACTCAGTTACTGTCTTTATCTTTCCAAGATTCACTTCAAGCGCGTCTGCAATTGAACTTGCTTTTGCCTTTGCAAGTGATGCTGCCTCTGTCAATGCTTCATGGTAAATGTCTTTTTCAAGCTCCTTTGAGAGGTCAAATACTACTCTATCCACCTGGTTTGCTCCTGAATTCACTGCCGCGTCGATTATGTCGCCGGTCTTATCTATCTCTGTTGTAGTGATTTTCAGGGTGTGCGTAACCTGGTATCCCTTGAATTCGCTTTTCTTGAATATGTCGCTCCATTCGTAAATTGGGTTTATTGAGTATGAGTCGCTTTCTATGCTCTTTGTGTCTACTCCTGCCTTTATGAGCGCTGCCTTTACATTTGCAAATATTTTCGCTGCCTCATCCTTTGCCTCTTTTGCTGATGTGCTGTTTGTGACAATGCTCACATACACCATTGCCTTGTCAGGCATGACTTCAATCTGAGACTCCCCAGAGACAGATATTGCATCCATCGCGTTTGAGTTGTCTATTGTTATGTTCTGCTTCTGTCCGAATGACTTGAAGAGCATAACTGCTATTGCAATTATTCCTAAAATAATCAGAAAATGCATTATTCCGTGCTTTCCGCAGCATTCATTTTTTTCCATTTTGGATTCCTCCGTTTAATTTAACAACGGGGTAATACGGGGAGGTATTTAAACATTATTTAGGATTCAACCAGAGTTGAAGCTATAATAGTTTAATTGATTAGACCGCGTTTTTCAAGGGAATTAACTATTGCTTCTGCATATTCTTTGTAAACATAAGCCGGCGGATGTACCAGGTAGTATTCTTCGCTTTTATTAACAAATTCAATGCAGATTTTCGCGAGGTTGCTCTTCTCTTCTTTGTAATCACAGTATGCAAAGTAGTGATTAATGTAATCTGCTGCCTTAGGTATGTTGCAGTACTCAGTGCTTTTTTCACAATTCTTAAGCGGAATTCCAATGAGAACAAAACTAAGGTTGTCGTTATTTTCTATAATGTTGTAAAAGTTTCTCACATTATAAACGGCTGCTCCTGAGCTGAAATATTTATAATTAATATTGTCTATGAGGTAATAATCAGACATATTCTTTATCTTTCTTTGTACAAAAAGATTATTGTATGTTGCGATTATGCTTCTGTAAATTCCCGAGTTTCTTGCAAGAAATCTCTCAAAATTTGATTGAATCTTTTTTTCTGAGATAATTGGAAAATTTTCATCATATAATTCCTTATTTATGAAGTTCTCTTTGAACTGCTCATCATCCATCAGGAAGGGCCTTCTTCCCCGGTTTGTAATCTGAAATATTATGATGTCTGGCCGGTATTTTTTTATAACCTCCTCTGCATATGCTGCTTCCTGTGACATTACATA
The DNA here is from genome assembly GCA_026394965.1 of Candidatus Woesearchaeota archaeon. NCBI lineage: Archaea > Nanobdellati > Candidatus Woesearchaeota > Candidatus Woesearchaeota archaeon. Next base: position 11,450 of record JAPLZQ010000111.1, on the reverse strand, counting down.
TGCGTTGAGTCCTGCGTTCCACACTTCAAACTTTTCCGGGTAGCGCTCATCAAGAATATATTGCATATATGCGGGATATGTTTCATTGTTGCTTGCACAGAATCCAAATGTGTTTGAAGCGCCAAAGACAAAAATTCTTATTTTTCCCTGACTTTTTTCTGCCTTCATCTCAGGGCCTCTGAATCCAAGCGAGTTTATAGATACATTTATCACAGGATATTCATCGCCTTCTGCAACATAGCATGATCTCCCTTCTACGCTTCGATTAATGATTATTGACACATTTGGAATCAGTTCATAGAGGCGGCCTGAGTTATTGCTGTGCATGTAAACTGTTCTGTCGTTATTATGCAGGTAAAGCGTTGGTTTAACAAGCTCAAGGTCGATTTTTGTTATGCGTATTAAAGCTTCCAAAGCAAATACGATAAATATTAAGTTGAACAGCAAAAGAAGTGCAATTTTCTGTTTTTTTGATTTAGTTTTCATCTTTTTCATTATTAACATTTTTCAATTCATTTAAATATTTTGCTTAAAACAATCTCGCGCTTTCTTTTCCTAAGGCAAGCATAAATCCCCCAAATTCATTTCTGGCTTATTGGCGCTCTTTTTTTGAGCAAAGATTTTTTAAATAGAGCCATATACCTCTTATTTCATGGGAAAAAGAGGTTTGGTCAGAGGGCAGGTTAGCCTTGAATTCTCAATAATAATAGGGTTTGTAACTCTTCTTCTGATACCCTTAATCTCAGTTTTTTACCTTCAGATAAGGGATTCCAACAACCAGATAATAACCCAGCAGGCGTATAACATTGCAAAGGATGTTGTTGACAAGGCAGAGGCGGTTTATTATCTTGGCGCTCCTTCAAAAACAATGCTCAAGGTTTATATGCCTTCAAATGTGGACAGCATAGATGTAAACAACAGGGAAGTTGTTTTCAGAATAAAATTTGGAAGCGCAATTTCTGAAGTGGATGTTCCCTCTGATGTCAACCTTACCGGAAGCATACATAAGGCAGAGGGCACAAGATACATCCACATTGAATCTATGGGAAGCTATGTCAGCATACAGGGATGAGCGGGAATAGGAAAAAATGTTTTCAAAAAAATCATTCTTCAAAAACAGCAGGGCTCAGCTCACTATGGAATTCATAATATTCATTGCTTTCGGCTTTGTTATCATGCTCGGATTTTTGGGAATAATCAGCGACAGGCAGTCAATTCTTCAGGACAGGAGGCAGCTCCTTCTGATAAAAGACATTGCATACAGGATTCAGTCAGAGATTGATGTTGCTTCAATTGTGGAAGACGGCTATTCAAGGAATTTCACCCTGCCCCAGACAATCGAGGGGCTTCCCTACACAGCGATAATCGTAAATGACACCCTTGCAGTATTTTCTTCAAAATTTGACTACACCCTCTTCTTCTCAGAAGTAAAGGGAAGCCTTAACCCAATTTACAATAACATAAGAAAGGAGGAAGGCGTAATCTGCCTTAACATGCCATCATGCCCATAAGAAAGAATAATGGAAAAGGGCAGGTGTGGTCTCTTGACTTTGTAATTGCATCAGTGCTTTTTATAGCAGTTGTTCTTGTTTATTTCAAGTATTCAAGCGAATATTTTGATGAGAGGGATTTTGACTTCGAGGAGCTCCAGATTGATGCAAACTCAATTTCAGACAGCATTCTAACGCCTGGCTACCCGAGGAACTGGAACCTAGATAATGTGAAAAGGATAGGGATAAGCGATGACGGCTATGAGATAAACGAGAGCAAGCTTTTCCTCTTCCTCAATATCAGCTCAGAGGATTACAACACAACAAGATTCCTCTTTGGAACTACAAACCATTACTATTTTCTGATAAAGGATTCTCTCGGAAATTTAATTGCGCAAGCTGGAAGGAACAGCTCTTCATCAATGCTTGCAAGCGCAGAGAGAATAGTCCTTTACAACAGCACCCTTTACCGGATGAGCGTGTATTCATGGAGGCAATGATTTTGGAATCAAAAAGATTCATGGATAAAAAGGGTGTTTTCTTCACAATAGACGCCCTTCTCGCTTCCACAATAATACTCTCTGGAATAATCCTCGTTTCAATAATTTACTCAAGCTCTGTTCCAACCCAGAACCTGGAATATATTTCCAATGACATGATTGTCAGCCTTTCAAGCGTGAAAGCAAGCGAATTAAACAGCTCATACCTTAAATCTCTGATAGCGCTCGGGCAGATAAAGAATTCCAACCTAAACAGTTCAGCCCTTGAGCTCATCGGGGATTTCTGGGCAGAGGGAAACATGGCTGTTGCTCAGAATCTCGCAAGGGAATTCCTCAACCTTTCATTAAGGGCTGATTTTGAGAGCATAAGCTCTGGAATTTTCATAAACGGCCAGCCAATTTACGAGCATAATGTTTCAAACAGAAGCTCTGATTACCTAGTCAGCTCCTTCCGCCTTGTTTCAGGGATAAATGAGAGCAGCCCCAGGGAGGGATATTCCTCGAGGGCAATCCTCTCGGCAATACGCTCAAAGTCAGTTCCGTCATATGCATATTTCGGCGGGCTTGTCGGGCAGGGGAACATAACTCAGTTCATCATGCTTCCCTCAAATTATATTAACATCACTGAAGCGTACCTTGAATTTTCCACAGAAAGCCCATTTTCCCTTTCAATAAACGGCAACAGCGCAGGCAACCTGAGCTGCTTAGGAGGAGGGTTTATGCACTCACAAAAATGCTACCTCAACAGCTCAAAATTCTCTCTCTTCCAGCCAGGGAGGAACACGATGAAGATTTATCTATCAAATTCCAGCCAGGCATATGTAAGCGGGGGATTTCTCAGGGTGAAAACAGAAACTTCTGACCTGAACTACAGCGACGTTTATTACGACTCACAGCTTAACACAGCATCAAAAACAGAATACCTGCCCGGAGTTGACAGTGTCATCAATATTTACTCGTCATTTTACGCTCTAGGAAACATAACCTCTCTGGAGCTTTTCCTCAATTACACAACCGCGCCCCCGCTTTTTGTAAATATCGGCGGAGTTGTTGTATATTATTCTACACAGAACGGAAGTGTTTCTGTACTGCTCAACAATTCAAACCTTTCTTCTTCGCTTAATTATTCAGCAATAAGCGATAAGACAATTCCAATAAAAATAGGGCATTATGCGCTTGAACAACTAAGTAACATAACCGGCGGGAATGCAGATGTTATCCTGATTACAGATGTTTCAGGAAGCATGAGCTGGCAAGTAGGAGATTACACAGCAAATAATACTTATAATTGGACGAGTGCTGATTTAGAAACTACTATTGAGCAGTTTAAAACTTCGGCAGCCGTAACGTTAGTCAATACTACAATTTTAAGTGACGGTTTTGAGGAGGGAACAACGCTCTCTAATTGGACGAAGACGAGTTCAGGTTATGTTAATACTGCAGCGCAGAAACATGCTGGAACATTCAGCCAACTGCTCGCATCTTCATTATCGACAAAGTATTTGTGGAGTAAATCCGGAATCTTGAACACTTCAGGTTGCTCTAAGGTTTATGTGAGTTTCTGGACTCGAGATGATGACCTTGATGCAGGGAACATCAATCTTTTCTTTAATGATTCAAGCGGAAACTGGGATAATATCCAAGACCTCACCCAGTGGACAGAGGACAACTGGAACGTGATTAGAACATACAGCACTAATGATTCCCAATACTTGCATGCTGGTTTCAGCATAAGATTCGGAGGAACCACAGGCAGCGGAGAAAACCATTGGTTAGATGATGTAACAGTAATATGCGAAAAAATAACAAGCTACACCGCGACTGCTGAGCAGAATAGCACAGCAGTTAATTATTCGGCGGGAGGAGTTAATTATCAAGTTGTTACTGCAGTTAAGGCAATAATTACCATTGACAGTTATAATCCTGCGGCGTCAAACACGACTTATGCTAATAATCTGCGTCCTGATTTGCAGGTTGCATTCTACAACGGCACTGGTTACGTAGCGTATTCTAACTGCAGTGTTAGCGCTTCAATGGGCAATAATGCTTTGAACACTATTGATTGGAACTGCATAATATCAGCAAATAATGCTGCGGTATTAAGCGCTTGGAATACTGCTGCTAACAGGAAAATTCAAGTTCGGGCAATCAATCTTGATGCTTACAATAACCTGATTTATGATGAGATTAACGTTTCAGCAGTTTACTTGAATGTCAGCGGCTACAGCATCACTGTCTCACCTGCTGATCACACCGGGGAAACAGTGGCATGCAATGATCCAAATCTTTACCAGAATGACACAAGCAGAATATCGCTTGCAAAGTGCCTTGACAACCAATTCATAGACATAATCATGAATTCTTCAGGGAACAAACTGTGGCTTGTGGATTTTAACGACCATGCAAATTCATATTACAGCACTTCCTCAACAGCATTGAAAAATCAGGTTGATTCCTACAATCCGAGTGGGGGAACATGCATCTGCTGTGCAATAAACATAGCGTACAACTTATTAAACTCAAGCAGCAATTCATCAAGAAACAAATATGTTCTTGTTATGAGCGATGGCATCACGGGATACAGGTGTACAAGTTCAGGATCATGCTCCAGCTCATATAAGGGAAACTCAACGACAGGAAGCGAATGCTGTGGCGGAAATTCAGGGGACTGCGCAAACACCGACTGCAACGGTGCCATTCTGAACGCCAACTACAGCTCATCAAGGGTTCATGAATCCCTGAACGCGACTGTCTATTCTGTTGGATTTGGGCCTCTTGGTTCATGCTACAACGCAAACAGGACGCTTGTAATGGTAGCCCAGTCAGGCAACGGCTCGGTATATATGAGCAGCAATCCGACAGAACTTCTTGAATTTTACCAGCAAATAGCTACGACCATAGTGAACCAGTCGCTTGTATACACATACCAAATTGTATCTATAACCGGCGTTAATTCAACTCTTTACCCGAATTCATACCTGCGAATAAACTATACCCCTTCAAGCCCTCAGTTCATTTTTGGGAAGATTCCAATCACGCTTGAGAGCCAGCAGTTTGGAAATTATATAACTTCAGGAACCCTGCAAATTCCTGAAGGGTTCGCTGTTTCCGACGCAAAGGTAACTTCATATTCAGGATATTACTGGACGCATAACCTTACTGTGAATTCGGTGCGGGTTTTCAGCCTTTCAGCTTTTGGGAGCAATTATTCCTCCCTTGGAGACCCATTCCTTGTGAGCATACCCACGTCAGCGCTCCATTCAGGGAATAATCCAATAAGTATAAGCGTTGGAACATCTTCAACGAAGGACTTTGGCGGAAGCCCTGATGACAGGATAATTTACACAATGCTTATGAACAGCTCAATATCCTATTCGAGTGTTCAGAATCACGCTTCAGGGTGCATCTGGCTTTTGGAATTCAACGACGGAACAAACTCCACAATCAGGATTCCGCAGGATTACTCCGGCTCAAGCAGCTGCATTTTCAGGACATCATCCTATGATTCAGGCGATGCGGTTAATGTTGCTGTTTACAACATCTTTCGGCAGCTGGACATAAATTCAGACGGGATTCTTGATGTTAACATAGGGCAGGAAAGCCTTCTGGTGGACTCAATAACAATATCAGGAGTGCCTTCAATGTGGGGGCCTGCAAGGATAGAGGCAAGGGTTTGGAAATGAGAAAATTCAGGATTAAAGGATTTTTTGGGAAGAAAGTTGGAAAGAAGGGATTCTTTTTCACAGTGATAGCAATCTATCTTATTGCAGTGCTTGTTTTTTCAGCATCTTTCCAGAAAAGGTATGAGCTCAGGAAAGAGGGGCAGGTATTAAGCTCAAGAATAAAGTCAATGAATGATTTTGTCAAGGATGTTGACAAGGACCTTGAGAGAGGGCTTTACATCTCAGGATTTCGAACACTTATGGGGCTTGAGGAATACATGTCCTCAAGAGGATTTTTTCTCAATGACACGAACTCTGCATTTCAGGAGGCGTTTTTCAATAAAAGCATCGGAAACTATTCCATAGCCCTCTTAGAAGGGAGCAGTTTCTCTGACTGGGCTTACCGGATAAACAGCCACGCTGAAGAGATGAATCTTAAAGTGAATTTCACATTCAACAATCTCACAATAAGCCAAAGCTCGCCCTGGCAGGTTGACATAAGAATAAATGTCAGCATGCACATCTGGGATGTCAGCGGGCTTGCTTCTTGGCACAGGGAAAAGATGATATTTTCAGGGATAAGCATAATTGACCTTGAAGATCCGCTTTATTCTGTCAACACTTACGGCAGGGTTGCAAACAGCATACATAAGGCGCCTTCATTGGATTTTGTATCCGGCTCTGATACTTCAGTCCTTCTCAACCACCTTAACAATTCATATTATGTTTCCTCTGTTTTCGCGCCAAGCTTCCTTATGAGGCTTTCAGGCAACCTTTCAGCATCCCCTTACGGAATAGAAAGCCTTGTGGATGTTTCAGAGCTCACAAGCCAGGGGATAACTGCAAAGACAAAAAGCGTTGTGGATTACATTTATTTCAGCAGCAGGGTTACAAACTATGTCTGCGTTGACAATGCGCTCGCTAATCCGGACATGCCTTCCTGGTTCAGGCTTGACCCCGATGATTCGCACGCTTCATTTTATGAGATAAGCGCAATTAATATAACATGCTGAGCAGGATGATTATCCTGCTTTCCAATAATAGTAATAATAATAATCAGGCGAAACATTTTTAAAGAGCATTTTCATAGGAGTGATTAATGGCTGAGATACAAACCGACGTGGACAAGCTTGTGAATCTCGTGAGAGAGAAAAAATCAGTTTCCGTTGAGGAAGCATCATCTCTCCTTAATCTCGGGCAGGAAACTGTCCAGAAGCTTGCAGAATTTCTTGAGGATGAGGGGATAGTTGAAATAGAGTCCCACCTTACAAAGCAGCTTATAATTGACAAAGGAGTTTCAAAAATCATAGGAAGCCAAAAGCAGAAAAATGAGAAAGTATCAGCAGCTCCAAAAAAGGTTTTATCAGAAAGGGAGCTTTTTCAGGAAATGCTTAAGCATTGGATTTCTGATGTTGAGCGGCATGAGGCAAGCCTTAAAAGGATTAAGGCAAGTTTTGAATCTGTTCTTAAGAACAAGGATGAGATTTCCAAAATTATAAATAAAATCTCAAATGATGTTTCAGATGTTAAGAGCGGCCTTAATTCAATACAGCAGCAGTTTAAAATATCCGAGATGATGCCAAAATTTGGGAAGGACCAGTCATTGGACAAGGCGAAGGAAAGCTTAGGGAGGCTTAATGCAAAGAAGCGTGATTTGAACAATGATTTCAGGGAGCTCAGGAATCTATGCTGACAAAATCAAAAAATTTGTTTTTTAATTTTTTTAATATTCGCTTATTTTTTTAAGCGTTTTATCAAAAAAGAGGTGGTGGAAAGGGCGAAAGTTAACAGGTTTTTGTTTAGAAGGAAAAGTTCTGAGGAAAAAACACATAAGAAGACAGAAGCCTCTCCCATCTTAGCTAAAAGCGCTGTTTCTGCAAAGGATGAGCCCGAAAGGAGGATAATTGATAAGTATTCTTTTCTCTCAGACGGAATGCCCATTGACATTTTAATATGCAGGAAAAAAGGAGAGTTTGTCCCAATCTATGAAGTTTCAATTTCTACAATAAGCGCCAACACCCAGATGATTCTTGAGAAGATAAGGCTTGAACTCGTGGACAAGGTTGACCTAGGGATAAATGAAATGACTGATGTCAAGAGAACTGATATTGTTGAAAAGAGATTCAGCGAGTCAATACGCTTCCTGATAAGCAAGTATTTCACTGACGCAAGCGACAAGGACAAGGAATTCATGACAGCATACCTTATCCAGAGAAGCCTCGGGATGGGAAGCATAGAAATTCTTATGGATGACAACCAGCTTGAGGAGGTTGTCATAAACGGCTCAGACGAGCCCGCATGGGTTTATCACAAGAAATACAACTGGCTCAAGACAAATGTAAGGGTTGAGAATGAGGACCAGGTTAAGCAGTATGCTGCCCAGATCGGAAGGAAGGTTGGAAGGCAGATAAGCATATTAAACCCGCTTCTTGACGCCCACCTGAGCACAGGAGACAGGGCAAACTGCACTTTAATTCCGATATCATCCAGAGGGAATACAATCACCCTCAGGAAATTCGCCTCAGATCCATGGACAATAACAAGCCTCCTGCAGAACAAGACAATCCCAGTGAATGCTGCTGCAATAATATGGCTTGCAATCCAGTATGAGCTTTCAATGCTGATTACAGGAGGAACTGCATCAGGAAAGACATCCACCCTGAATGTCATAGCCGCTTTCATCCCTCCAAACCAGAGAGTAATATCAATTGAGGACACAAGAGAGCTTCAGCTCCCGAAATTCCTGCATTGGGTGCCTCTCCTGACAAGGCTACCTAATCCAGAAGGCAAGGGCGAGATTTCAATGCTTGACCTTCTTGTCAATTCACTGAGAATGAGGCCGGACAGGATTCTTGTAGGAGAAATAAGGAGGCAGAACGAGGCAGAGGTCCTCTTTGAGGCAATTCACACAGGGCACAGCGTCTATGCAACAGTGCACGCAAACAGCGTCTCTGAAACCATAACAAGGCTGACAAGCCCTCCCATTAACACTCCCAAGTCCATGCTTCCTGCAATATCGCTCCTGCTTGTGCAGTACAGGAACAGGAGAACAGGCATGAGAAGGTCTTTCCAGCTTGCAGAGATTCTCCCAGATGCATCTGCAAATGTGCTGATGCAGTATGATGTGAGAAAGGATGTTATGAACACCATGAACAAGTCAATAAGCCTCATTGACTCATTGCAGCTATTCACCGGAATGAGCGTTTCTGAGATAGAATCTGACCTTAAGGAGAAGGAATTAATCCTCAACTGGCTTGTCAATCAGAATCTTAAGAGCATAGATGAGGTTGGGCTTGTAATGGCTGAGTATTACACAGACAAGGATAATCTCATGAAATTCGTCAAGGCCAACAGGAAGTTTGAGTGATCGGATACTGGATTGGATATTAGCTATTATTATATTATTATAATGTTTTAGGGTGATGATGAAATAGCGCTTTTTAACATATGGCTTCACGGACTTGCAAGGAAGTATCCTGAGCTTGCCTTCAAGCTAAGGCAGACAGAATACAAGGACTCTCCAGAGGATTTTCTGAAAAAAACCCTTCTCACAACAGCCATGATGAGCACAGGCTTTGCATTCATTATGCTGGCGATGGTAAAGGGATTTGGGCTTTCGCCGGTCATCATGTTTTTTCTGGTTTTCATCTTCCTTGGATTCTTCTTTTTCTTCCTCCATGCTCCTGATGTAAAGATAATGAAGGAAAAGCAGGAGATAGGAAAGGAGATAATTTTTGCAGGAAGATTCCTGATGGTTGAGCTTGAGTCAGGAATCGATGTCTATAATTCAATGATAGGTGTTGCCCAGAACTATGAGACTATTGGGAAATACATGAGGCACATAATAAAGCAGATTGATTTAGGAACGCCCATTGAGGATGCAATTAATGAGGAGGTTGAGCTCACCCCCTCGGATGATTTGAGAAAGATACTCTGGCAGATTCTCAATTCCCTGAGGACAGGGGCAGATGCCTCAAAAAGCCTGCGCTCTGTAATTGAGCAGATAGTGAAAGAGCAGCACATCTCAATAACTGAGTATGGAAGAAAGCTCAATCCGCTTGCAATGTTTTACATGATAATCGCAATAATCCTTCCAACGCTTGGCGTTACAATGACAATAGTCCTGTCAACTCTCATGTCAATTCCAATTGACTTCAAGATTCTTATGGTGTTCCTGATGTTTGTGGCATTCATGCAGTTCATGTTCCTCTCTATAATACGCTCGTCAAGGCCTGCTGTCGGAATATAAGGAAAAATGTCTAAAAAAAGAAAGTCAAAAGGAAAGAGAAATTTTTCGATGAAAAAGGAAGCTGAAATTCTGAATGCTCCTGAAAATATTCCAAAAAAAGAAGCCATAAGCGAAGCGCATCCCGGCCCAAAGCCTGAATCTCCCTCTCCAATTCATGAGAAGCCCAATGAGCAGGCGCGAAAGGGATTTTTCAGCATGTTCAGGAAAAATTCCAAGGCAGAGCTTTTGAAGGAATCTCAGAATCCGAAAAAATCATGGCCAGATGAGAAATCCTTTGCCAAGGCAAAGAAGATTGAGGAGGAAAGGAAGAAGATAAGAAAGCACCTTCTCAGGTATTATCTCCTTAAATCAGGTTTTGACACATCTCCCGAGGAATTAAGGGACAAGATTATAACGTTTTCAGGGCTCGGGGCGCTGTTTGTGTCCATTGTTTACAGCATTTATATCGTTTCCATGGGCACTTCTATCCCAATGGGGCTTCTTGTTTTCCTTTCCATGCTTGTCATAGGATTCATTTTCATATTCCTCATGGCTTTCCTTTCTGTTTTCCTGTTCCTGGACATTCTCATGTACAAGAGAAAAAACGAGATTGAAAGCGTTCTTGCTGATTTTCTGCAGCTGACAAGCGCAAATGTCCATGCAGGAATGACCCTTGACAAGGCATTGTGGTTTGCAATACGCCCAAGATTTGGAATGCTTGCAAAGGAGATAGAGATGATTGCAAAGGAAACCGCAAGCGGCACTTCCCTTGAAGTTTCCCTGAGGAAATTCGCATCAAGATACAATTCAAATGTCCTTAAAAGCTCAGTCAGCCTTATAATTGAGGGGCTTGAGGCAGGCGGCGAAATGGGCCCCCTCCTTTCAAGAATCTCAACCAACATCAAAGAGAACCAGCTTATGATGAGGGAAATGGCTGCGAATGTCTCAACTTATGTGATTTTCATAACATCAGCAACAATATTTGCAGCGCCCCTCTTGATGGCGCTTTCTTACCAGCTTCTCCTTGTAGTGAGCAAGCTTTCTTCAACACTTGAGATGCCCTCTGCAGAGTCAGCAATGGGAACCCTTCCGGTTGCCTTCTCAAAAGTATCAATAACAGCCCCCGAGTTCAGGACTTTTGCCCTGCTCTGCCTCGGTGTTACAGCATTCTTCTCTGCAATGATTGTTTCAATAATAAAGAGCGGAGACATAAGAGCGGGTGTAAAGAACATTTTCGTTTTCATAATAGGAACAACAGTAATGTTTATGATTATGAGCTACGGGCTTAGGGGAGTATTCTCCTCATTTATCTGATTCCCAAAAAGGCATAAGAAAATTAATGGAACTAAGATTAATTAAAAATAGGATTAATTTATAGAAAATTATTATTAAAACTTAAAAAAGATAATTAAAAAATAAAAAATAATCAGGGCTTTTCAGATTTCAGCCTGTCCTTCTTATTCTTCACCAGATAAAGGGCAAGAATTATCGATGCAGCAATGAGCATTGCAGTCACGAATTTTGCAGCGCTTGACATTCCCTTCTTTATCTTAATCTCAGGTTCAGGAGT
>JAPLZQ010000110.1 GCA_026394965.1 Candidatus Woesearchaeota archaeon | reverse complement strand
AAACTGAATTTTTAACATAAAGAGGATTGTCTTCTGATGTGCAGCCGGCAATATGGTCAGGAGTTCCGTCTCCATCATCATCGCCAAATTTTCCCACGCTTGTTTCCTGTGTCATCATTCCGAGAAGCATTGTCCTCATCTGGAAAGGAGTGAGCCAATCAACCTGATATTCTGATATTGCATTATCCAATCCCTCTTTTATTTCCATTCCCCGGCCAGTTCCTTCATAAATGTCAATGTATGATTGTGAAGCTAAATTTGAAGGGTCAAGCCTCGCGCAGTCCTCCTCTGTGAAGCTAATTTCAGTAAGCCCGTCGCCTGAAGAGCCATCTCCAGTTGTTTTTTTGGCTTCCTGCAGGTAGATGTCTGAATGCGCCCTCATAATGTAGTCATATTCTGCAATCACTTTTATGTGGGGCATCCAAAGGTCAAAGCTCTGCTCACTCATTCCAGTAACCTTAATCCCGCAGATGAAGGATTTCACTGAAATTATAGGGTATTTCACTGTAAAACCGCTCTGGAGAACATACTCATCGCCTGACTTTTTGAATGGGCAGAAGTCCTTTAACTCATCCGGGGCATATATCTCAATGTTATCAGGAACTCTTATCCGTATGTTTTTAATCTTTGAGATTTCTCCCCCATAATAGCCCCATTGGTTGAAAAGCGCGAAAACAATCTCTGCAGAGGTTGACTCTTTTGCCGAAGCCCTTATCCCTATTGGATTTTGTGTTACCCTTATCCCAAGGTTTACAGGACCGTCGTTGAATCTTGCAACAGTGTTTTCATCCTGCCCGTAAACATTTGCCAGGAAATCCTCGCCCCACATCTCCATCATGAGGTTTCTCCTTGCATCGTCCATGACATAAATCTTAAGGTCTGACTCTGTTGTGAAAGGGAATGAAACGCTTACATTCAATTCATTTTCCATGTCCTTTCTCTTGACTGTATTGCCAACGCACCTTACTGTCCTTTTCCTGTTGCTTATGTCCATGAAGGGTATCTCAGAAGGGCTTATTGCAGATGCCTTTTCATTTTCAATATAGCATTCTGGAACTGCAATTATGTCATTGTATATCCTAAGATTTATTCCCTCGACATCAGAATAAAATGTAACATCATCGCCTGCTTTGTATTCATTTTCAGGAACAAGAAGGGTAGGCTCTGAAATGCTCATTCCGACATACTCGCCCTCTGCCTCCCCGGTGGGGCAGTTTCCTGAAGCGCATTCCACCTGAGTTTCAATATACCCTGTCATCTGCTTGTTTGTGTTTGCAAGGAAATCCTTAATTTCCCCTCCTGCTGTTTGCACATTCTTTTTTCCGCTTATTTCTGCCTGAATCTGGAGCACAGGGAAAAACTTCATTGAAAAATAAATCATTAGAACAATGACGATTAGAACGATAAGTATATTGAAGATATTTGCAGCAGTTGTCCTGCTTGAGAAAATTATTAGCGCAAATAATCCTGCAATTCCCGCGCATACCCACCAGGAAACGCCGGAATATCCCATGAACAATGCGGCAAGCGCACCAATTATTACAAAGGGTATCTTTTTCAGAAAGGAGAGAGTGCTGTCAGCATTTATGTTTTGGGCATACCCTTTGAGATATGCTCCAATTGGAGGGCGGGTGCTTGGCTCCCTTGATGCCTGAGCAGATTCAGTTCTGATTTTCCGGTCATTTATTTTTTCTTTTATCCTGTCTGCGTTTTCCCTTATGCTTTCTTTTATCTTTTCAACTTTTTCTCTTATCCTCTGTCTCCTCTGCTCTTTTGCATCATCAATTCCTTTTTTTACCGCGCCTGCTGCAGCCGCCACCGGAACAGGCATTTTATGCCCTCCTCAGAAAAGGAGCCCAAATTTTCCCAATTGTAGCCATCTCTTTTTTTCTCCATGAGCAAATGCAGGCGGATGAATGAATTATCAAAAAAGAATTTGAATAAATATGTTTCAGGTTCATTTCGCCTCTTTTTTTTAAAAACGCCTTACCTAAGGCAGGAATGTCTCAATCCTTATCTGGGCAACGTCAATTGTGTCAAGCGGCTCAAGCTTGAATGCATTGTTTCCAAGCACTATGTCATCCTTTGAGATGTCATGCTTGTATTCAACATCGCTTGTCTCAACATGCTTGAGGACATTGTTTATCTTGAAGTCAAAGCTCTTTTCAGAGTCGTCTGCAAACCTTATTGACAGCCTTGCTCCAACTGTTCCGTTTTTTATCCTGTTGAAATCCTTTTCATTGACGCTGAAATAATAAACAGGATGCATTATTTCCTTGAATTCAGGCACCATCCTTATCTGCTGAAGCATGTACCTTCCGACATCTGTGCTGAACACAATGCTGTTCTCGCCAATCGCAAGCTTTGAAGGCGAAACCTCAATGCGCTTCACATCGCTGCATGAAGGAGCAAAGTCAGCTATCTCGTTTCCATTAAGGGAAACGCTTATCCTTCCTGCTTCTGTAGACAGGCATTCTATGTACATTGAGAGCATTTCATTCTCGATATTATTGCGCTCAAAGTCAACAAGCTCAAAAACATTCTTACTGCTCTGAAGCACTGTGTCTGTAACATATCCTGTTATCTTTATGTCCTCAAGGCTGTAGCTGTTGCTCCTCCAGAAGGCAGCACCAGGTTTTGAGACAGAGAATTCAAGAATGTTCTTTTCAGCAAGAGACATTGAAGGAAGCTCAATTGGCTCAGGATTAAGCGTTGTTATCTCGCCGTTGAAGATTTCCTCGCCATTCAGCATTATTGCAAGCCTTCCCGAGTGCTCCCGCGCAGAAAATGACAGCAAAACCCCTTCTGTCCTTTCAGCGCTCTTAAGTTCAAAGATAACGCTCTTTTCCACGCTTGAAAAAACACTGCTTCTTATGTAAAAAGGATTTATCTTTTTCAGGATTGTTGCTTCGCTTGAAACCTTAAGATATACATCTGAAAAGGAATGTCCATCCTCATACCTGTCAAAAATTGAGGAAGGCTCGAGCTTTCCCGGTTTTTCATTAAGGAAAACTACTTTTGCGTCTGCATCTGAGGAAGAGCCTTCGCTGTCATTCCCAAAAAGCATTTCCTCTCTTACTTCGGGGGGAAGGAACAGAAGATATGCAATTATCATGAGAGCAACTATTCCAATCAGAACAGAGGTTTGGACTCCGCCCTGCGCTTTTTTGCCAGAATTAAAAAAATCACACCTTTTTTTATTGGAATTCATGATGAACCACCATTTCAGATAAATAAGTTTAAATATATATGTTTTTCTGTTAAACCAGCGAAAAACAGAGGGAAAATTCGTGCTAAAACAGGAGTAAAACAATGAAAATAATGCACAAAAATCTCAGGGATGGAGAAATCAGGCTCAAGGCAGAAAACCTTGATGACTTATGGTGCCTTTCCGGAATTATTGAGAGCGGAGACATAATCAGCGGCAGGACTCTTCGCAAGATAAAACTCGGCGGCGAGGAGGACAGGAAATCATCTGCATTCAAGAAAGAGTTATTTCTTAAGATAAAAGCAGAGAGCATTGAATTCCACAAGTATTCAGACATATTGAGGATTTCAGGAACAGTCATTGAAGGGACAGATGATGTTTCCAACGGAAGCTATCATACCTTCAGTGTTGAACCTGGAAGCACAATAACAATCACAAAAGGGCAGTGGATAAAGCCGCATCTGGACAAGATTGAAATGAGCTCAGTTTCCCTCCCAAAAATAGCGGTATGCATTTTTGACAGGGAAGAGGCATTTTTCTACCTTATCAGGATGCAGGGATATGAGAAGCTTCTTGAGATGAAAGGGGACATTGAGAAGAAATATGATTCGGGAAGCAGGGGAAAGGCAAAGGGAAGCTTCTATTCCGAGATAATAGACGCCCTCAAGGAATATGACAAGAGATACGCGCTTGAAAAGATAATAATAGCAAGCCCGGCATTCTGGAAAGAGTATTTAATGAAAGAGGTGACTGATCCCGAGCTGAAGAAAAAGCTTGTCCCTGCAACAGTGAGCAGCGTTGACAAAACCTCAATTGAGGAGCTTATGAAAAGGCAGGAGCTTGAGAGCGTCCTCAAGGAAGACAGGGTTTCAAAAGAGGAAAAGGCTGTTTCAGAGCTTTTTTTTGAGATTGCAAAAGACGGGCTTTCTGAATACGGATTCAACCAGGTTTCAGGTGCAGTGAATTCAGGCGCAGCTGAAAAGATTCTTGTGACAGATGAATTCATAAAAAAGGCAAGGCAGGAAGGGAAATACCCGGAGCTTGAGAGGCTGATGAGGCTTTCAGAGTCAATAAAGGCATCAATAATTATAATCTCATCTGAGAATGAGCCCGGAAAAAGGCTGGATGGAATAGGGGGGATTGCAGCAAAACTCCGATACAAGATAAATTAAAGGCAAGAGTAAGAAGATAAGAAATTAAAATTAATAAAAATTAAATCAGGAAAACACGATTTACTATTTTTAAGTAACTATGAAAGAAACATTTAAATAATGTCAGCGTTTCTATTTTTCTATTATCTTTTTTAACAAGAGGAGGTAAAAAATGGAGACAACTTATCTTATTCAAAGATTGGACAAGCCAGTTCAAAGAAAAAACAATGCACCGGTAAATCCTTTCTCTTTTGGAGCAGGCTCAAGCGGATTGGAGGAAAAGACAGAAGAAGCACTAGCCAACATCTGGTCTTGGCATTATATGGGTGCTGCTGAATTTGAAAACGGCATTGTCAATAATGCATTAAAAATGATTTCAGAATATTCTCAGGCTAATGATTTTGCTACGGGAATCTGCAAACTTGATGATAAGAAAAAGGCATATTATATCTGCAAAAAAGAAGACGAAAACGGGGTTAAAAAAATAATCACGCAGTTGTATGATAACGAAAATGCCATTAAACTAAAAGCGCCGGCATTGCTAAAACCAAGCTTTGAAGAACGAAAATATTTTAAAGACACTTTAGGATGGCTTGAGCTGAATAATGGGTTTATGTTCTTTAAAGGCAAAAAAATGTATGCGCAAACTTTAGAATTCTTTGGCATTAAATAATTTTTTTTTTAATAATAATTATTTTTTCTTAAGAACCTTTTCTGTTTCCTCAGCAATCATCAGCTCCTCATTTGTCTTTATCACAAGAACTTTCACTTTTGAATCAGGAGCACTGACAACTGTCTCGTTTGCCAGGTTCTTTTTCCTGTCAATCTTAACGCCAAGGTATTCAAAATTTGAAAGGATTGCTTCCCTTGTAATTCCTGAGTTCTGCCCAACACCTGCAGTGAAGACAATTGCATCAACGCCGTTCATAACAGCAGAATATGCCCCGATGTATTTTTGCACCCGGTGGACAAACATGTCAAAGGCAAGCTTTGCCTCTGGCTTTTTCCTGTTTTTAAGGTTTGAGAGTATGTCCCTGAAATCAGATGAGAATCCCAGGATTCCGAGGATTCCTGATTCCTTGTTGAGCATCCTGTCAACTTTATCCTTGCTCATCTTCATCTCCTTTTCCAGGTAAAGCACAAGCCCCGCGTCAATGTCCCCTGAGCGGGTGCACATCATAAGCCCTTCTAATGGCGTGAACCCCATGCTTGTGTCAACGCTTTTTCCGTGCTCAATTGCGGCAATTGAAGCACCGCTTCCGAGGTGGCAGGTTATTATCTTAAGATTTCTTGCATCTTTTTTGAGGATTTTTGCAGCCTCAATAGAGACAAATTTGTGGCTTATCCCGTGAAAGCCGTATCTCCTTATCTTGTTCTGTTTGTAGAATTTCATGGGTATTGCATACATGAATGATTTTTCAGGAATTGTCTGGTGGAATGCAGTGTCAAAGACAGCAACCTGCGTTGTGTCGGGCATAAGCTTTTCGCACGCCTCTATTCCCAACAGGTTTGAGGGATTGTGGAGGGGAGCAAGCTTTGAGTATTTCTTTATCGCAGATATGACATCCCTGTCTATTATTACGCTTTCGCTGAAAAGCTCTCCGCCGTGCACAACCCTGTGCCCTATTGCATCTATCTCAGAAAGTTTCTTAACTGCGCCAGAGTCAGTTATAACCTGAAGGACATGCTTTATAGCATCCTGATGGTTCTGTATTGGGATGACAAGCTTTTTCTCGCCCGAATTCCTCATCTTTATGCTTACATATGAATCAGAAAATCCAATCCTGTCTGCCATTCCGCTGCAAACAGAGTCAATATTCCTGAAAAGGGCATATTTCAATGTTGAGCTCCCTGCATTTATGACCAGTACGAACATTTTAGCATTTTCCTCCCTTGCAGAAAATTTTTGCCTGGACAGCTGTTATTGCGGCCAGATTAACTATGTCTTCTGTGCTGCATCCCCTGGAAAGGTCATTAACTGGCTTGGAAAGCCCCTGAACAATAGGGCCTACTGCCTTTGCCATTCCGAATCTTTCCACAAGCTTGTAGCCGATATTTCCGGAATCAAGATTAGGGAAAATTAAAACATTAGCCCTGCCCATTATTTTTGAACCAGGGAATTTCCTTTTGCACACCTCAGGGACTATTGCTGAATCAAGCTGCATCTCGCCCTCAATCAGCAAGTCGGGCCTTTTCTTCTTTGCAATCTCTGCTGCATTCCTCACCTTGTCCACAAGCTCATTCTGTGCGCTTCCCCTTGTGGAAAATGAGAGCATTGCAACCTTTGGCTTCATCCCGAACTGGACTGCAGTTTCAGCAGCGCTTATCGCAATTTCAGCAAGCTCATCTTCATTCGGGTTGACATTGACTCCGCAGTCAGCAAAGATGAAATTGCCAAGTTTATGAACTATCAGAAGGCAGCCGCTTGCAAGGTTTATCCCCATTCTTGTCTTTATTATCTGGAATGCAGGGCGCAGGGTGTGTGACGTAGGGTGTTTTGCGCCTGAAATAAGGGCGTCTGCAAGCCCAAGCTTGAGCATCATTGTTCCAAGATAAATCTTGTCAGAGAGAAGCCTGACTGCGCCTTCTATGCTGAGCCCTTTTTCTTTCCTGAGCATAAAAAGCTGCTCTGAATAATAATCAAGGTCAAGCTCATTTTTATCAATTATTGATATCCTCTCAATTGCGCTTTTCCTAATCTTAAGGCGCGAGAATGCCTTGAGTATGTCTTTTCTTATCGCATTAACGCTCCTTTTTTCATCTGAAATGAGAACCGGAAATGCAATCTTTTCATTTGCAATTATGGAAACAGCATCTATCACCCTTGAATCATCATCCTCAATGAAGATTATCTTTTTCTCAAGATGGGCTGACTCTTTTTTCAGATTTTTTATTAAATCCATAAAGCCATTGGAGCCGCAGATATTTTTAAATGTTTGCATAGGAGAACAAAATCAGGATAAAAACAAAAAGTTTTATAAAGGGTTTAAAATTCTTTTAAATTCAGTTTCAAAATCCAAGATTAAATCCAAATTAAATTGCAGAATGTCCGGGATTTTGAGGTGTTCATTATGACTACAAAGATTGTTACCGCGAATTCGCTTCAAAAGGGGAATTATGTGCTCATGGAGGGGGCAGCATGCAGGGTTACAAGCGTGCAGATTTCAAAGCCGGGAAAGCACGGGCACTCAAAAGTAAGGTTCGAGGGAATGGGGCTTGTTGACGACAAAAAAAGGGTCGCAGTCCTTCCCGGGCACGAGAATGTGGAAGTTCCAATCATTGAAAAGAAAACAGCCCAGGTGCTTTCAATATCAGGAAGCAAGGCAAGCGTAATGGACATGGACTCCTATGAAACTTTTGAGATGGAAATCCCAGAAGAGGTAAAGGAGCAGGTAACAGAAGGCTGCACCGTGTTATACTGGGTAGTGCTTGACGCAAGGGTAATGAAGCAGCTCAAGCCGTAAAAATATGGGATAAGGTGTTTAATCATGAAATTTCCAGAAGCAGAAGCAAGGTTGTTCAAGAATGTTTTCGTATGCAGGAAATGCAAGACCAAGAGAAGGGCTCCAAACATGAAAGTCATTGCAGGGAAGATTTCCTGCAGAAGATGCGGAAGCAAGGCGCTTAAGCCAATAAGAAAGAAGTAAACTTTTTTTAAAATCATTTTCCTAAACTTTTATTAATGCATTCATTTTTAGGGATAAAAAAGGCTCAGCATAAAAAATGAATTACGACTTAATCGCACTTTTGGCTTTCATCTTTCTGTTAAGTTTATACATCAGGAAAAAAAGGAAGAACCTTGAGCTCCAGAAGATACTTTATCCTGTTGTTTACATGCTCCTTTACAAGACGAGCATAGGAATAAAGCTGATGAACTGGATTGGAAAGAAATACCGAAAGCTCATAATAACAATAGGATACTGCTTTGTCGGCTTAGGATTTTGCGGGCTTCTTGCAGTCTCCTACTCAATACTCAGCACAATGATACGGTTTGTGCTTTCTCCGGGGACAACTGCAACAGGGATGTACCTGCTTTACCCGGGCACTCAGATTCCTGGAATCGGATACCTTTCTTTTTGGTACTGGCTTATAGGACTTTTTGTGACAGCAGCAATCCACGAGTTTTCACACGGGATTGTGGCAGTTGCGCACAAGGTCAGGATAAAATCCAGCGGTTTTGCAATCCTTGGGATAATAGCCCCGATATTCCCTGTTGCCTTTGTTGACCCTGATGAAAAGGAGCTTTCAAAAATTCAGGATGTTGCCCAGCACTCAATATTTGCAGCAGGCCCCATGATAAACCTGATTCTTGCTCTCATAATATTTGCAATCCTTCCCTATGTCGCTGACTCAACAGGAACAAGGCTCGCGCCTTTTGAGGAAAGAATAACGATGCCTGTCGGATTTTCATTTGACATCATTAACTCAACAATGCCTGCAGGAAAGGCAGGGCTTGTTACAGGAGCACTGATAAACAAGGTTGGAAATGAGAGCGTTAAGGATGCAAACCTTTTTGTGGAAAGGCTATACTTCTGCGCCTCTCCAGGAGAAAACTGGAGCATGGGAAATGAGAACAGAACCTACGCAATTGAGACAATAAAAAGCCCTGCAGACAATACGAGGGCATACATAGGAATCGAGAACATAAGGAATGTGCGGGTTGTAAAGCAGGAATACAGATGGTTTTCAGGGCTTTTCTACTGGATAAAAGGGCTTTTCAAGTGGATATTCACACTTAATTTCTTCGTTGGGCTCTCAAACCTGCTTCCCATATTCATAACAGACGGCTCAAAAATGCTCCTTGTTGCGCTTGAAAGCAACATAAGGGACAAGAAGAAAGCAGTAAAAGTATGGAAAATCATAAATTCAGTATTCCTCTTTGCGATAATAATTGGGCTTCTTTCAAGCTACATAAAAAAGCTTTTCTGAAAATGCATCTCGGATAGAGACGCAGCAGTGCCTTTAATTTATTCTCGTCTGCAGAGCATAATCCCAAGAAACAATATAATTAAGAATAATAAGAAAAAACAGAAAAGCAAATTCAGAATAATTTATACAATGTCCTCTTCAGAAACAACAAGATAGTCGCCTGTTGCAATGACTGCGCTGAAAGGGATTAAGATGTTTCCGTCCTTGTCTCTCTCAAGGTCCATTTTTTCTGTGTAGATTGTTGGATTTTTAAGAACAATGTGTATCAGTTCGCCTGATTTTGTTTCAAATATGATGTCGCCGACTTCCCCGAATTTCTTGCCAGTCTTACTTACTACAGTCTTTCCCATCAACTGGGTGCTCAGTTTCTTTTCTTCGCCAGCCATTCTTTACCACCTTTTTTCAAAAATTTTAACAGCATTTGATAAGGATTTTTTCCTCTAATTCCCTGGTATTCCAAATAATTAAGTTATATATAAAACTTTTTATTGATATTGAGGGTAAGCACAATATTCATACAATGTTAGGGCTTTTAATATGAAAAGGGAACAGAAAGCAATATGGCTGCTGAAAGCCGGATTTAAACCCGAGGCAAACTTTTTTATACTGTCTCGGATTAATTTTTTCCCATGAGATTCGCGCATATGGCTGACTGCCACATAGGCGCCTGGAGGGAGCCGAAGCTAAGGGATGCAAACATGCAGGCATTCTTTCGGGCAGTTGAAATCTGCATTGAAAAGAGGGTTGACTTTGTCCTTATTGCAGGAGACCTTTTCAACACAGCCTTTCCAAGTATAGATAGCTTAAAGGACACTGTTCTGAAACTCCGAGAATTAAAAGACAAAAAAATTCCGGTTTATATAATACCCGGAAGCCATGATTACAGCCCGTCAGGAAAAACCATGCTTGATGTGCTTGAAAATGCAAAACTTTTCACAAATGTCTTTCGGGGCAGTGTTTCAGACGGAAAGCTGAGCCTTTCTTTTACTAGAGATGAGAAAACAGGGGCAAAAATCACAGGAATCCTGGGAAAGAGGGGGATGCTTGAGAAATCCTACTATGAGAATCTGGAAAGGGAGCCTCTTGAAAAGGAAAGCGGCTTTAAGATTTTCATGTTCCACTCGCCAATACAGGAATTAAGCGGAGCAGATTCGCACTTTGAGTCAGCGCCAATATCATTCCTCCCAAAGGGGTTTAATTATTATGCAGGCGGGCATGTGCACACAGTTCTTGAAAAGGATTTTTCAGGGTATGGAAAGATTGTATATCCAGGTCCAATTTTTCCAAACAGCTTTTCAGAAGTGGAGGAACTCCAGAACGGGGGCTTTTTCATAGTTGATGCAGATGAAAATTCGCTGAAGGCAGAATACGAGCCAATTGTGGCATACAACACCTGCCCAATCTCAATAGAATGCACAGGAAAAAGCGCAGAGGAGGTAACAACAAGCATCATTGATGCAGGAGAGAAGAGGGAGTTCATAAACACAATAGTTTTGATAAGGCTTTCGGGAAAGCTTTCCACAGGGAAAATCTCAGACATAAATTTCACAGAAATATTCTCATATTTCTACGGTAAGGGGGCTTTCTTTGTGATGAAGAACACATTCTCCCTCAAGTCAGATGAGTTTACTGAAGTAATGATTTCATCTGATTCAGTTGAAAAGATAGAGGAAGCGATGATAGAGGAGAACTCGTCCCAGATGAACCTTTCGGGATGCAGCAGGGAGGAGATTAAGGGAATCCTGCATGAGCTGATAAAGGCGCTTTCAGCTGAAAAGCGCGAGGGTGAAAGGCAGGCTGATTTTGAGGCAAGGCTGAAGTCAGACGCAGAAAAGGCGCTTAATATTAATTAATATTAATTCCAGATAATTCCTGAAAAGGGAAAAATGAGCAAGCTTAAAAATTTTTTAATGCCCAATCCAAACAAGGCTTTCGCATTCATCCTGATTTACTCATTTGCCTTACTTTGGCTGAAGAGCTTTGGCGTTAATATATACTATTTTTCCTTGTTTGCAGTTCTTTCATACATATATTCATGCGACCTTATCATTAAAATAGAAGAGGGAAGGATAAAGGATTCCTCTCAGATGCTTAAAGACCTTGCAGGAAAGCTCGTCATATCCGCAATGGCGGGAGCATTAATCATGCTCCTTTCAAGAAAAGTTTAAATCAATTCAAGCCAATTACCACAAGAACATAACTAAAATGAAAACCAGCAAAAAAAGGGGAGGTTCAGAGATTGATGTTATAATAAGCCTCACACTTTTCATGCTCTTTGTTGCATGGTTCTTCGTCTTTCTCAAGCCGATTTCAGAGCCGAAGAATTCTGCAAGCTCGCTATACTGGATAATAGAGAGAAACCTGAAAAGCATGAACTGGCAGGTCGAGAAAACAATGGTTGTCCTGAAATCAAACCTTTCCTCAAATGAGCCGGCAATAATTCCCCTTCCTTATCCCTGGCTTGACAACAACACAGTGATTTCTCCTGATGCGCAATTCGCCATAGAAGACGGAAGAATATTCACCTATGCTGATTTCTCAAATGCAGATAGAGGAAAGATATTTTTTTACCTAATACACTCTTCGCACAATTCATCAAGCCTTCCTTCTCCAGGGATAAATGCGATGGAGGGCTTTTCCACAACAGAGCATTTCAGGGCTGATTTCACCAATTCAATCCTGAGAAACATGTCATACAACAACATAAGCGTGCTTTACAATTTTTCAGTATCTGCAAACAACGTCATGATTATCCCAGAAAGCAGCTCATTCACAAACAGGAAAATTATTGCAATATACCGCTTTTCTTCAGGAGAGATAAACCACTCATACTATGTATTCCACAATTCCTCAATGCTTTTTGGATTCCTGAATTCAGAAAATCCTGCAATGATAAGCATGAATTTTTCGCTTTACAACTTCAGCAATTATTACATTGACAATGAGAAAAGCGGCAACATAACAGAGGAAGGAGCAAGCCACACAGCGCAGTTCATTGAACTCTACAGCCCCCAAATCCCAGAAAGAAGCATTGCATTCGCATTCAACACGTCTGTTGAAATCAGGATAAGAGAGACAGGAGAATTTGCCGAATTGGAAATAGAAAAAGAGCTTGAAAGCATTGAATATAGGATAATTCCCCATTCAGGCGATTACACCGCAGTCATCAACTATTCAAGGCCGTATGAGGTGGCTTTTGGCATCCTTGCAAACCTCAGCGGAATATCAGAGGAAAAGGCGTCTGCTGAAAACAGATATTCAATAGTATCATCAGGATATCCCTCAGGAAGGGGGCTGTTTGTTCAGATTTCATGCAGTGGAAAAAACATGGAAATAGGAAATGCACCTGTTTCTGATTCAGACATTTACTCAAAGGAGATTGATGATTTCATCTTATACCCAAATGGCACAAGGGAAAGCTGCAATGTGGGGGTAAGCGCTTGGTAAAAACCATTGGAAAATCCGGATTTGTCAAGATACTCGAGGTCTTCTTTGCAATAATGATTGCATTCACCTTTCTCGTGTTCATAATGCCCGGAATAACAAGGACTGAGCCAGAAGAGCAGGAAGTAAGGGTGCTTGAAATGCTAATAGAGAATTCAACATTCCGGGGATATGTTCTTTCTGAAGAAAATGACTCAGTCAATATCTCAATAGGGAATGAGCTAATCAAGGAAAACCTGAGGCAGTACAACTACACATTCACAATATCAGAAAATCCCCTGTTTTTTTCAAATGCGCTTCCAAATAAAGAGGTGATTGTCTATTCAGCATTTGTCGCTTCAAACTCAACATTTTACAGCCCGAAGGCATTAAGGCTTTATCTCTGGAAAACTGAATAAAAAATAAAAACAAACAAAACAAAAAATAAAAAAAGAAACTACATAAGAGACAATGAATTTAATCCCCGGTTATAACCTTCTCTTCAAGAGTGAGTCCTGAAGGGACTTTTTCTGAGGGAACCCTCTCCGGAACCTCAATTGTCGCATGCAATGGGATTTTCCCTGAATCATATCCATTCCTCTGCTCTGTAAGCTCCAAAAGAGCCCAGTTTGTTCCTACATAGTCTGAATATGTTGTTCCCTCGTCTGCCTTTACCTTTTTCCAGGTGTAGAATTCCTTTTCCCCCCCCATCCTGAAAATTTCTGAATCAGCGCTCTGCGCAACAGAATACCTGTATTGAATTGGCTGAGTGAATGTATTGTAGCCGAAAATCCCTGCTGTTCCTATTGCTCCTATAAGCGCAGCTGTCCCAAGAAGATTCCTTATTCCGCTCTTATTTGATTTTGAGTTCATTTGAGACACCTCCCTTTTTATTATTTATCACCAATGAGTAGTTATTAACTCATGGAAGTATATAAATCTTTCGTTTTGTAGCCACTTTGGAATGGCAAATTAAAAGGCAAAATAGGAAGAAGCAAACAGAAAATTAAGAAAGCATCTGCAGGCAAAAACAAAACAATAATCAAAAAATAATTCAAAAAAGAACAGCGATTTGCCTGAATTATAACCACTATGCAATAGCATATTTTATAAATAAGCAGGGCTATGGCATTCCCATGCATTATGATTACTCAAGGCAGAGGACTCTGGAGGAAGTTATAGAGGAGACAAAGCTGCGCTTGAAGCAGCAGGAAAATTTCAGCAGGGATTTTATCCCGCCAATTATGTTCTTGTATAAGAATATCCTCAGGCCTATTTACGCTGAAGTCAAATCCTCGGGGCTTGAGAATATTGAGAAGATTAAAGACAAAAAATACAGTATTATAACTTACAATCACATGTTCAATTTTGATGCTGTCGAAATTGTTTACAATATTATGCGTGCAGGAATACATCCCGCGAATGTTTCAAAGCATGAAGTCTTTTTTGACAAAAATATTGGCGACCGGCTTCTCAAATGGCTTATGGAAGGAAGTGGAAGTTTTCCAGTATATCTTGTTTACGAAGAAAAAGACGGCATTAGGAGCAGCAGAGGGACTGGCGAGCTTGACAGGCTGAAACTGGACAATTTCTTCAAGCAATTCTGGGCATACCTCGAGCTGGAGAAGCCGGTTACAATGGCAATCAATGGTTCAATAACAAGGGAGAGAGTATTTCCAAAGCCGGAGAACGGGCTTGCCCATGCCCTTATTCGCGTTCCGGAACAGATAGGCGCCAAGGCAGATGAGATATACATCCTGCCTGTCGGAAACGCTTTTATCGGAGACCTGACAGAGTATGTTAAAATCCTTTCTGACCATGTGCATTACAGGAATTTTATTTCCCAAACTAAAAACGGGTTGCTGAAAATCCGCAAAAAAATATCGCTCTTTTTAAAATTTGGAGAGCCATTCACTTTAGAATCAGTATTAAAAAATCATCAAGAGCCGAATGGAATTGAGCAGAGAGAGGCTATTTCAGCAGAAATCATGAACCGCATAAAAAATGAAATCAGGAAAGCATGGAATGAATTTGACATAGAAAAGAAATACAATAGAAGTGTTGAGGATTATTTTAAAGAATCATTTTTTGCAAAATAAATTGCAGTGCAAAATTGGTGTTTGGGGTGCAAGCATTTGTCATATGAGTATCTGAAGCCGAAATCTCTTGAAGAGACAATAAAAGAGACAGAAGAGCGCATAAGATACCAGGATAATTTCATGAATTTTTTAGTCCAGCCTTTTGTCACCCCATTATACCTGGGGCTGAGCAGGTCTGTCTATAAGCAGGTGAAATGTTCCGGGCTTGAAAATCTGGATGAGATTAAGAAATCCAGATGCGCGGTTATTACTTACAACCACATGATTGATTACGATGCTGTTGAGATTATATGCCGGCTGTTCAAGGCAGGGATACATCCTGCAAGTGTTGCATTTCAGGATCTCTTTTACAAGAGCTCAAAAGCCCTCACATGGTTGGTAGAGGGCACAGGCGCCTTTCCTGTTTTTAATGACGGCACCCGTTTTGAGAGGACAAAGCTAAATAATTTCTTTAACCAGTTCTGGGCTTACCTCTGTCTCAAACGCCCGGTTACCATAGCAATAAATGGAGAGATAACAAGGGAGAGAGTATTTCCAAAGCCCCACAACGGATTGGCGCATGTTCTGCTCAATGCTCCTGAACAAATAAATATTCCTACTTCTGAAATAAAAATAATGCCCGTGGGTGTCGCTCTGATTGCGAATATGAATGAATACAACAAAGTATTTTTTGACGAGAAGCACTACAGGAACCTTGTGGTAAGGGCAGTTGCTGCATTCAGTATGCTTTACAAAAAGAGCTCATTGTATCTAAGTTTTGGAAAGCCTTTCACTCTTGAGTCAGCACTGAAAAATTTTTCTGCAGAATCTGAAGCAGAAGCAAGAAACTTGCTGTCTGCCGGGATAATGAAGAACATAAAGGCCGAGATAAGCACAGCATGGAAAGAGTTTGATTTGGAAAAGAGATACGGCGTGAGTTCGGCCGACTATCTCAAGGAAGAGTAAAAAATCTTAAGAAGATGATTCCTCAAAGGCAAAACAAAATAATAAAATAATTTAAAAACAATAAAAAATGCCTACTCGTCTGAGAAGTCGTCAAGGGTGTATTTGAATTCCTCGTCGCTCTTTATCATTCCGCGCCTTTTCATGTATTCGCGCGTAAAAATCCAGAAGAAAAGTCCGAGGCTCTTCTTTCCCTTGTTATTGCAGGGAACAACAAGGTCAATATAGTTTGACTGGTTGTTTGTGTCGCACAATGCAATCACAGGAACGCCCATCTCAAACGCGTCAAGAACTGAATTCTTGTCGGGCCATGGGTCTGTAACAAGGATTATCTTCGTTTCAATGTAAGTCTTGAGCTGGGGATTTGTCAGTGTTCCCGGGGGATATCTCCCTGTGAAAATCCTTATTCCTGTTATCTTGGAAAGGAGCTTTACTGCCTTCCAGCCGTTCTCTCTCCTGCTTACAATCACAATGTCTTCAGGTGCATACTGAGAGAGCATGTTTATTGCAAGCCCGATTCTCTGGTCTATAACCTGAAGGTTCAGGACTGAAAGCCCGTCCGGCCTTGTCTTGTAGATGAAATTTTCCATGTATTTTGTCTTGAACTTCGTCCCGATGTGAATTCCGGATTTGAGATAGTCATTTGTGGGAACCAAAAAAGATTCTGCCATTTTGTTTTTCCTCCATATAACAGCGTAATAGAATTATTACACTGCATTTTTTTAACCTCAGCAGTTTCGCCTTTTTCAGGCAGCTTTTGCGCTACAGCGCGCATGCATAGGTAATATTTCAGAAGGCTTCAGGGGATATTTATAAATTTAACTGTTATTGCAGGCTGAACCTGGAAAGATTCTCATAAACAGGGGCTTTTTCACTCAATACCGACTTTTTCAGGAAGAATTCTGACACCTGAAAGGATTTCTCCTCAACTTTCAGATTCCTTATTCTCGCTATGAGGACATCTCGGTCATTAATGAATTTTACCCTTGCAAGGGTTACGTGGGGAGAAAAACTCTCCCTGGAAAATCCAAGAGGGATAAGCGCATCATCAATCTTCCTGTTGAGCTCAATCAGGGAATCTGATTTCAGCCCAAGCCAAATCACCCTCGGCTTATTGTATCCGGGAAAAACCCCCTGAGAGGAAATTATGCAGGAGAATCTCTTAAGAGCAATATTGGATAGAGCCGCCTTAATCTCATTTGCCTTTTCTTCGCTTATCTCCCCGAGAAATTTAAGGGTGAGATGAAGGGAAGATGCTATGGAAAGCCCTGAAGTTCCAAAAAGCTGCTCCTGGACGCCTTTCACATAAGAGTTTATCTCAGGAGGGAAATCAAGCGCTATGAATGCTCTCATTTTCATAATAATTGTCTATCATTATAAAAAATTTTTTATCATGGCCTTAAACTTAACGCCGTAATAGGGAAAACTTTAAAAACCACCCAAAACTACTCCTCGTCAAATGATTTTTTTGATAACACCCGCAGAAATCTCAGAATAAAATCATCTTAATTTGGAGGTTATAAAATGGCAAAGCACCATAAATCAGAAGAAAACGAGGAAAGCCACAAGGAAAAGAAGGCAAGAAGGATAAAGCCAAAAGTCTTAAAATATGTCAGCCTTGCGCTTTTAATCATTGTGATTGGAATAGCTGTGTTCTTGATAATAAAGAACACCGGGCAGAAGAATCTTTCAGGACTGATAATAATAAATGACAAGAGATGTGACACATGCGCCATAGCGCAGATTGAAACCCAGCTAAAGTCAATGTTCCCTTCAATGAAGGTTACAACCCTGGACTACTCTGACAAGGAGGGAAGGGCGCTTTATGACTCACTGAAGATTACAGCGCTTCCGGCAATACTCTTTGACAAGTCAGTTGAGAAAGAGGCAAGCTACACCCAGATACAGAATTACTTGGATGCGAAGGGCGACTACATGTCATTAAGGATAGGCTCATCATTTGACCCAACAAAGGAAATCTGCGACAATAAAATAGATGACAACGGAGATGGAAAGATTGACTGCCTTGACCCAGAGTGCACAGCATCATTTGAGTGCAGGGAAGAGAAGAAGGCAAACCTGATGCTTTTCGTAATGAGCGACTGTCCATATGGAAAGAAGGCAATTGAGGCGCTGAAGGAAGTTTATACAACTTTCAACAAGAGCTTCGCATATGAAGTGCACTATATCGCAAGTGAAAGTAGCACAGGATTTACAAGCCTGCATGGGCAGTATGAGGTTGACGAGGACATAGTCCAGTTGTGCGCAAAGAAATACTCTCCTGACAAATGGCTTAATTACACCTACTGCAGAAGCGTAAACGGAATAAAGGGAATTGACTGGAAGACCTGTGGAGCAGAAGCAAAGGTTGATGTTACAAAGGTTGATTCATGCGCAAAGGGAGAAGAAGGAAAGACGCTTTTAAGGGAAGACATAAAGATTGCAAATGCAATGAACATAGGAGCGTCCCCAACATGGATTGCCAACAACAGATACCAGTTCGGAGGAATTGACGCAGCAACTGTCCAAACCCAGTTCTGCAAGTACAATCCAGAACTCTCCGGCTGCAGCGCAATAGTCTCAGCAGGAAGCAGCGTTCCTGCGGGAAGCTGCGGTTAAAAATATTAATTAATTTTTTTTTATTATTTTTCATTTTTTTTTGTTAATATTGATAAACAAGATTAAATCAATAAAACCTTAATCTAAAAGGACATGTTTATACACAACATAAACCCGGTTTTAGCAAGAGTGGGATTTCTTGAGATTAGATATTACGGAGCAATACTTGCCCTTTCTGTTTTTTTAGGAGTTGCGCTTATTGTTCATCTTTCAAGGAAAAAAAATTCCGGAATTGACGAGAACATCCTTCTTGAGGCGCTCTCATACATGGTTTTAGCAGGGCTTGCCGGAGCAAGGATAGCACACATCTTAATGCACGATACGCTTTTTTACATTCAAAACCCGTTTGAGATTATTGCGCTCTGGCACGGCGGGCTTGCTGCTCACGGCGCCTTTATCGGAGGGGCTCTTGCGCTTTTCCTTTACTGCAGAAAAAAGAAAATATCATTCTACAAAATTGCAGACATTGTTGTAATCCCCCTCGCCCTGGGGCTTGCATTCGGAAGGATTGCAAACTTCATCAACGGCGAGCTATACGGGAGAATAACAAGCGTTCCCTGGGCAGTCAAGTTTCCGGGAGCAGAGGGATTTAGGCATCCATCCCAGCTGTATGAGTCAGCAAAGAACTTCATAGTGTTCCTTCTCCTAATCTGTCTCACAAAATACAACTCAAAAAAGAGGAGATTCAAGGACGGATTCATCTTCTGGTGCTTCATACTTTCATATTCTGTCCTTAGGTTTATTGTGGAATTCTTCAGGGAGCCGGACATTTCATTTTTGGGATTGAATCTCGGGCAGATAACAAGCATAATCCTCATTATTGCATCAATCCCGTTTTTAATCTCACTTTCAAAATCCAATCCAAAAAAAGAAAAAGCCAAAAAAGGAAAAAGGAAATGAGCATAAGATTAAAGGGAATCCTCGCGTTTTTAGCTGCTCTCATTATTCTTGCAGCAATAGCACTCCTTCTGATACCATTTGCGCTCCTCTGGCTTTCACTTGCAGCAGCAGCATTCCTGATTTCAATTTTAATTGCAATCCCCGGCGGGATAATAATATTCATCTCAAAGAAGCGCGCAGAAAACCGGGCTAAGAAGAGTTCTATCAGGGTAAAAATAAAAGATTTATAAATAAACCTGCCAATTCCCGGATTATGGAAAATTCAGGCGCCAAAAAGGAAGAGAACAGTAAAATGAACAGGATTATTGTAAGGTATAATGAGATATTCCTTAAAGGGCAGAACAGAAGCTTCTTTGAAAAGGCGCTTGCAAGAAACATCAAGCTCTGCCTGAAAAAGCACAATCTCCATTATGAGCGGCTTTCGAGATACACAGGAAGAATAATCGTTTTCTCAGACGAGGAGGTCAGGGAGAAATGCGCATGCCTGAAGCAGGTTTTTGGGATTGCATCATTCAGCGCAGCAGAAGAAATTCCTGCATCAGGCGAATCTGATGTTCAGAGGATGAAAGAAGAGGCGCTTAAGCTTTTCCAAAAGAACGGAATAAGCCCTGATAAAACATTTAGGATAATCGCAAAGAGGATGGACAAGAAATTCCCAGTTGACTCCCAGAAGCTGAATGAGGAGCTTGGGGGATTTGTCCAGGAAAAGACAAACGCAAAGGTAAAGCTAATGCAGCCTGAGCTTTATGTCGGAATTGAAATCCTGAATAAGACAGCATACCTGTTCACAGAGAAAACTCCGGGACCAGGGGGGCTTCCAACTGGAACAGAGGGAAAGGTGCTGTGCCTTTTATCAGGCGGAATAGACA
This sequence comes from Candidatus Woesearchaeota archaeon, assembly GCA_026394965.1. NCBI lineage: Archaea > Nanobdellati > Candidatus Woesearchaeota > Candidatus Woesearchaeota archaeon. Next base: position 4,200 of record JAPLZQ010000110.1, on the reverse strand, counting down.
GCCCAGTTGCAGCATGGCTCATGATGAGGCGCGGATGCAAGGCAGTTCTGCTTTACATAGACAACAGCCCGTTTGCAGACAGCAGCAGGCTTGAGCGCGCAAAAAAGACAGCAGAAAAGCTCTCAGAATACTATTACGGCGACAAGCTAAAGCTTTATGTTGTGACAGCAGGAAATGCACTATCTGAATTCAAGAAGATAAACAACAGGTTCACATGCATATTCTGCAAGAGGACAATGTTCAGGATAGCGTCAGAAATCGCAAAAAAGGAAAGCGCATCTGCAATAGTTGACGGCTCAAGCCTCGCGCAGGTTGCATCCCAGACAGTATCCAACATGAGCTCGATAAACAACGCATCGGAATTAATGGTGCTCCGCCCGTTAATAGGGCTTGACAAGAACGATATAATAAAAATGGCAGAGCAGATTGGGACATACCAGATATCCATTGAGAAGACAACTGGATGCAGCGCAGTTCCACTCCATCCTGCAACAAAGTCAGATGAAAAGGAGATTGAATTCCTTGAGTCAAAAATCAGCGTCAAAAAAGAGCTTGAGAAATCAATGGCAACAGAAAAAATAATTGAGCTGAACTGAATTCTTTTGAAAAATGAAATGCAGCAAATGCAGAAAAAGGGCGTGCCTTAACGGGCTTTGCAGAAAGCATTTCATTGAATACTTTGAAAGAAAAGTCATTGAAACAATAAGAAAGTATAAACTCCTTTCAAAAAAAGACAGGATTGCAGTCGCATTTTCAGGCGGAAAGGACTCAACAGTTGCACTCTATGCGGTAAATAAATTCTTCCCGAATGTAACTGCAGTAAGCATAGATGAGGGGATATCAGAGGGAAGCTACAAAAGAGAAACAGGGGAAAATTCCATTGATTTCTGCAAAAAGCACAGAATAAAACTAAAGACATACTCATTCAAGGAGGAATTCGGGCTTACCCTTGATGAGATTCTTAAAATAGTCCATGAAAAGCCATGCTCAATCTGCGGAGTTCTGAGAAGGTGGCTTCTTAACAAAAAACTTTCATCCTTTGACAGGGCAGCAACAGGGCACAATTCAGATGACGAGGCAGAAGCCATATTCATGAACATGACAAAGGCAAACATCTCTACAAATGCAAGGCTCGGACCAATTACAGGAGTAAGAAGCGATAAGAAATTTACAATAAGGGTAAAGCCGCTCTATCTATGCAGCGAAAGGGAAATAGTGGAATATGCAAACATCATGCACTTTCCTGTGCTGAAGAAAAGGTGCCCTTACAGGAAAGAGGCATTCAGGCTTTCAATCAGAAAGTCAATAGAAAGGATTGAGAGAAAAAGAAAAGGCGCAAAAGAGGAATTCCTGAAAAGTCACTTAAAATCACTCTCAAAATTGAGAGAGTATTTTTCAGAAGGCGATATAATGCACTGCAGGGAATGCGGACAGCCGAGCACAAAGGAGCTTTGCAGGGCATGCATAATTCTTGAAAAGATAAGAAATGCAAAATAATCAAATGAAAAATAAATCAGATAACAAATCATCCATAATCATAAAGTTTAATAAATAATCAAGCGCTAAGGAGAGCAGAAAAGAGCAAAATGATAGACATAGTGATTCCGAAGGACAATGAAGAGGAGTTCATACGAATTGCGCAGAGGATTGGAATTAAAGGGCTGTGCTTCCTCTACCAGCCAAAGGAATTTCTTGACAGGAAAAAAGCGCTTGCAGGAATAACTGAAAAAACAAAGCCGCAAATCAGGATTCTTTCAGGATTAATACTTGACGCAACAAAAGCAAAGCAGTTCTCTCTTGACAAAAAAATTTCTGCAGAGTCAGACATTGTAGCAGCAAGGGGGCTTTCCAAAAGCTTTTTTGATGCAAAGGGAATAGACATGATATTCGGGCTTGAAAGCCAGAAAAAAGATTTTGCAATATCAAGAAACTCAGGGCTCAACCAGGTGCTGTGCAATTCTGCAAGGAAAAAGGGGATTGCAATAGGGCTTTCCCTCAGCGAAATCCTGCTTTCAGAAAATTCAGAGCGGGCTGACATCATAGGAAGGATTATGCAGAATATTTTCCTGTGCAGGAAATACGGGGTGAAAATCAAAATAGCATCATTTGCGCAAAACCCAATCTTGCTGCGCAGGCAGAATGACATAAGAAGCCTCTTTCAGGCAATAGGGCTTAGTTCCGAAGATGCTTTACAGGCATTTGAACCTGGTTTTGGAAAAAAGAAAGAGTGAAGAAATGAAACTTTCAGTAACAATACCCGTTTACAACGAGGCGCAAATTCTTGAAGAATGCATAGGAAAATTAAACGCATTCCTTAAAGCAAAAAAATATGATTATGAAATAATAATAGCAGACAATGCATCAACAGATGAAACAAAGAAAACAGCAGAGAAGCTCTGCAAGAAATACAAGAAAGCAAGATATATCAAACTGAAGGAAAAGGGGCGGGGGAGAGCCCTTAAAAAAGCGTGGAATTCAAGCAATGCCGATATTTTGTGCTATATGGATTCAGACCTTGCAACAGACCTCAATAACCTGCCTGAGCTTTATTCTGCAATAAAAAGCGGATATGACATAGCAATAGGCTCAAGACTAATCAAAGGCGCAAAAGTCAAAAGGACATTTTTCAGGGAAATCCTGTCAAGGGGATATAACCTCCTCCTAAGAACAATCCTCAAGGCGCATTTCAGGGATGCCCAATGCGGATTCAAGGCAGTAAGCAAAAGAACTCTCAGAGACATAATCCCGAAAGTAAAAGACAATGAGTGGTTTTTTGACACAGAAATGCTTGTCCTTGCAGAAAAAAAAGGATTCAGGATAAAAGAAATCCCGGTTTCCTGGAATGAAGAGGGGAGGGTAAAAAAGAAAGAGGGAAAAAAAGAGAGGAAGAGCAAGGTTAAAATATTCGGGACAATTCTAAATTATCTCAAATCAATAGAAAGGATGCGCAGGATAAATTAAATCTAAAAAAGAGGGGATTAAAGTAAAAAAATTGAAAGGCAGGAAGGAAAGCCATATTAATCCTCTTAAAAAAATTATCTGTGAAAAAAGGGAATTTCTGCTCATTGCATTGATAATTATTTTAACTTTATTTTCCAGAATTTTCCTTGTAAAAGAAAGCGGATACTTAAGCGACAGGAACATGTATCTTTCCTGGGCTTCAAGCTCAAAGGACTCTGCTTTCGGGGAAATCTATAAGAAATCAAGTTCAGACAACATGCCCTTAATCCTTCTCATGCAGAGGGAGGCGCTAAAACTGCATTCTCACATTAATTTCGGGTTAAGCGCTCTTGACTTTCTCAAAATCCCCAACATAATCCTTGACATTCTTTCAGCAATAGCAATATTCTACATTGTAAAGAGGATAAGCCCAAGGCACGCATTTCTGTCTGCGCTCATATTTTCATTGAATCCAGCAATAATATTTGTGACATCTTACTGGGGGCAGGCAGACACAATTCTTTTTACCCTTCTTGCAATCCTTTTCATAGAAAAACCTGAAATCTCAATGATTTTTCTTTCTGCCTCAGTGTTTTACAAGCTCCAGAACATAATATTCCTGCCGATAATTCTCTTTTTTATAATCAGGAAATTCAGCTGGAAAAGGGTTCTTTCATCGCTTCTTGCAGGGGCAATAACTGCAATCGCAATAATTTACCCATTTGCATCATTCGGCTATTTATCAGATGTTACGCATGTTGCCTTCAATTCGGCAGGGGTTTATCCCCACATAACGATGAACGCCTACAATATCTGGAAAATTGTGGACTGCACTCTTGGAAAATGCGCCGATGAGTGGTGGAACAGCACAAGTGATAACCTGATGATTTTCCCGCATTTTTCCCTCAGGCATTTTTCCCTGCTTCTTTTTTTCTCATCAATTGTCTTTTCCCTGGCGTATATCGGGATAAAAACGAAAAAAGAGAAAAAAAGGCTTTTCCTGGAAAAAGACGAAAAAATATCCAAGAGAGAAATTTGCGCTCTTATCCTATCCTGCGCTTTTGCCGCATTCTCCTTTTTCATGCTCTCAACAGAGATGCACGAAAGATACCTGTTTTATGCAATGCCCCTTCTTGCAGCAGCATTTTTCCTTTTCAGGGAGCTAAAAGCAGCATACATTATTGCAAGCGCATCTTTCCTGATAAACTGCATACGGGCATTAACAGCAATATACAAGAACAATTCTTTTGAGATATTATT